>JANORL010001488.1:0-6529 GCA_031415295.1 Polyangiaceae bacterium
TACCCCATGAAACCGGACCATGTGAAATCGCGGTGGTGGTACCATTGCACAGATGCGCGCCAATAACTCGCACGGGTCGAAGGTCACGAAACGCGTCCCGTCACGCCAAACCTTTTTCAGTTCGTACCGCAGCACGTCGTCCACTTCCGTCAATCGCTCCGTCGCAATGGGTGGCCTCGCCAAATACCGACAAACTCGCTCCACTCGCTTGCGATCAAGACCGTCAATGGCCGCTCCCGCATGGACGTTGAATCCCATCACAACGGCCGCTTGTTCGCCTTTTCCCAAGCGCCCAGGATCCACCACGCGCGTCTTCGGCGCTCGCGCCGCTACGTCATAACACACGCTAAGCGCCGTTTGAACGTCGCCTCCGTCTTCCCCACTGGACAAACCCTCTCTGGTTCGCCTCCGTTTCTCCAATATCGTGGCTACCCGTTTCGCCGTCCGCTCCGCCACCTCGAATACCTCCTCGTCCGTCGGCGCTGGCAAGCGCAAAAACGTGAGGTTTTCCCCGTCCGCACACTTCACGTATACGCCATCGAGCGCCAACACATGCATGTGCACGTTGTGCCGCAACGCCGAGTCGAATCGCTGAATCACCGTCACTGTGCCCGTAAACGCTTCTTCCACGCTCGACAAACCAAAGAGTCGTTTCGCTCGCCAACGATAACTTCGCTGCAATTCCCGGACAAACGCCGATTGGCAAACCGCTCGAATGAATCTGTATTCGAGTATCCCGCAACGTAAATACTCATAGACCTCATTCACCACAAACTTGGGCAAACTTCCCAATCCATCCATGCGCTCACGAATTGATGACCAATACGCGCTCACCACCCGATGCAATACCGTTTCCTCGGAACGATGACGCTCGTATCGGTATCCATCGATGTGTTGTGTATTACGCTCGGACTTGAGCATGCGCGCGCGTGATGCGCATGCCGTGCCAAACGTATTTGCTCACGTTTTCCCGATAATTTTACGTCGCGCCCCTGGCGGCCGCCATGGCGGAGGGTGGCGCCTGCCAGGCAACCACCAGCGCGCCACGGTGCACGCGACCATTTCCCAATCCCCAAACTGTGGACCTGGCCAAGGACGGGCGTGGCGAACTCGCCGCACAATACATATCGAGCGATGGGTGGCGTGCGAAATACTCGAAAGAGCGTTTCGGCGATGACTTCGCGGATGTTTCGTCGTGCCCGTCATTCACTTCCGCACAAACACCGCCACGTTGCTCGAAGCGCAACGCGATGCAGGTGGCACGGTCATCGGCGTCGACTGGCGTACTCCGCTTGCAGATGGCGTGAGCTGCGATGCGTCTTGGGTGAATCTGCGCTCGCGTTTGCCGGCGTCGATGCAGAGGTGCGTCCGCGAGTCGAGAAAAATCGCCACAATCGCGCGACGCGATGGGCCATGGATTCGGCTGGGCACATTGAAAACGCCAGCGGATCCAACGGTGGCATAACCCTTGCAATGCCCAGACTCAACAGTGGCAAAGCCGCTGCAAAGTTAAAAAGATGGGCACTCGCCCCATTAGCGAGGAGAACACGCCATGACAATGATGAACGACACCATCGAGACCTTCGGTTCCGCCGTGGACAGCGCCAAGAGCACCGTGGGAAGCGCGGTAGACACTGCCAAGCACTCCGTGGACTCAGCCAAGAAGGGTACGGAGCGCGCAGCGTCCGTGGCGTTTTCGGACATCATTGGCGGTATTCGCACCGTCACCGAAGCTTTCGCTATGATCCGGCGCTTCGGTGTGGATGACGCGCTCGGCTGGATCGGCCTCTCGCGCCGCCGCAATCGCTTCGATTCGGTCGCGATCTTCGGATCGGGCGTCCTCGTGGGCGCGGGCGTGGGCGTGCTGCTCGCCCCCATGGCCGGCTCCGATCTGCGCAAGGTTTTGATCAAACGCCTCCGGCGCGTCGAGAAGGACGCGGAGAAAGTCGCCGGCAAGGTGAAGGACGCTGTCGTCAATGCCGAGCACAAGGTCGAAGACGCCGCCGGCAAGGCGAAGGACGCTGTCGTCAATGCCGAGCACAAGGTCGAAGACGCCGCCGGCAAGGCGAAGGACGCGCTCGCCGGCGCCGAGCGCCGTAACAACGGCGCCCCCACCGAGGGGCACCACCGCGACGTCGGGGAATCAGCGACCGCGAAGTAGGTCACGAAGCGCCAGGGGGAGGTGCATTTCGAGAACGAATCGAAGTGAGCGCTTATGCTGGCGCTGCCGGTGGTTCATCGGGGAGCCTCGACGTAACCCACGTCGCCACGGTGCTCCCCCGCCTAAGCGCGTAGCCCTACGCATCCCCCGACCCCCATGCCACATCGAACAAGCCTCGACCGGCTTCCGCACCGTTCTCGCCCTCCAGCCGAGTAGCTTCGACGTGCCTCCACATGGGTGTTGAAGGCTCTGCCGACGAGGTCTGATGTAGGGTGAAGTGCGTGTCGGTCCTTTGTGGTAGGGTCGAAGGGGGCTCGTCGGGGTAGGTCGGGTCCCTCGGCGGAGCCTCGATGGGCCGGGCGGCGGGTAGGTCGAGTCCCTCGGAGGAACCTCGATGGGCCAGCCGACGGGTAGGTCGGGTCTCTCGGGGGGCCTGAAAGGGCGGTCTTTGAAGTGACGCGGGGCAGCGTAACGGCGTCAAGGTCGAAATTGCGGGGTGGTTGATTTTCTTAGGCGCTCACGGCGCGAAATTCGGCGACTGCTAAATGTCGAAGGTGCCAACCACTTTTGGACGACACGTCCCGTCCATCAGAATGGAGGAGCGGTGCCCTCATTCTGGTCGAACGCGCAAACGCCGCAAGCACTCGGGAACGTGGATCGCCCGGTGAACGAGGCAATCCCACAAGTCATCCGTCCGGCGCTTCGGGGCATGGAGCTTACTGTCACGAGTCAGCGAATCATGGCCTGCAAGGACGCGCCGTTGCTCGACCAGTGGATCGCCCGTGCGGTAACCGGTCAATCGGTGAAAGACGTGTTCGGATTCGAGTGATGGCAGGAGGTGCTCGTCCGGATCCTTGGCCAGATTTTGAAAAGTGCCCACCTTCTTTGACCTTTCCGAATTGGTGGGCACTTTTCTTTTGATGCGCCGCCTCGATTATTGCAAAACGCAGGTGTCGAGCTGCGAACCAGGGTCATCGAGAATGCACGCATTGGTGCACGCGGACGAGTCGATCGTCGAACGATTATTTGTAGTAACCGAGGATGACCAGGTAGACCCAGCCATTCGAGTTGGTACTCGAGTCGAGGTTGTTGAAGTCGATCTTGGCATTCGGCTTGAGGGGAATGACCTGGCTGGAGTACCAGATGCCATAATTCGAGGTGAAGCCATCACCTTCACCATAATACGTAAGCGACACGCATGGGCGGTTCAATGCG
This sequence comes from Polyangiaceae bacterium, assembly GCA_031415295.1. Classification (GTDB taxonomy): domain Bacteria; phylum Myxococcota_A; class Polyangia; order Polyangiales; family Polyangiaceae; genus Polyangium. The sequence goes on from JANORL010001488.1 coordinate 3,377, forward strand.
CCAAACGTGACGCTTGGCTGCTGGCCACTTGCGGTTACAAAGCTTTGCTGCAACGTCATGCAGCCATTGCCGAGGTGAAAATTCTGTTGATCGGAGGTGTTCGCCGTGACGAAGACATTGGCGAGGATAGCCGTCATGCCGGGCTCGATGCCGGCTGGGAGTGTAATCTCCTGCGCTTGCGGGCCGGTGAAGGAAAACTCTTTGATCACCGGCTGTGCTAGGAGTGTCAGGCTCGGCGCGGCCGTTGTCTCCAGCGTTGTGAGCCGCGCGTCGAGTGCGTCGAAGTTGTCATTCATCTTCAGCGCGCTTAGCGTATCGCCGTCCTTAGAAAGCATTCGGCACGTTGGCGCGCACGATGGCTGTCGTTGCGAGGACGATCGCAACGGGCACGATGACGAGGGCAGCGTTCCGCGCCCACCGAGGAATGTCGAGTTCGATATTGATGTGAAATTTCATGAGGTTTCTTTTCGCGATCACGGGCCGAATGTGCATTTACCAAACGTATCTTGGCCAAAGACGCAGGCGTGAGGTCCGCCCGACGAACTTGCGTCCGAACTGCTCGAATTGCTTGTCGAGCTGGAACCACCGCCGCCGGTACCGAATTGCCCTCGGTCCGTGGGTTCGCACGCAGCGATAGCAACGGCGGTGGTGGCAATGATCAGGCATGGATAAGCGAAGAATCGACGCTTCCACCGCAGCCTATTTTGAATTGGTTTTTCCTTTAACAACACAAATGACCGTTCTCCTTCTCCACCCCGTGCAGCATGGCTACACCGCGCGTCCCGGACCGGCCATAGTCATTTTTTCAACCGAACGAGCATCCGCGCAGCGTCATGGCACCTCTCGGCCAACGCGCCCCTTGCATTTCCTTGCGCACGGGGGCAGAATCGCCGGATGGTGTTCGCCGACCTGAAGAACGACTTCGTCTTCCGCCGCATCTTCGCGACGCATCCCGAGATCCTTCGCGGTTTGCTGAACGATCTACTGGACCGTACGGGCGAGCGGACGATCGAGTCGTTGGAGTATTTGCCGAGCGAGCAATTGCCGGCGATACCCGGATTAAAGCTGTCGATCTTGGACGTGCGGTGCAAGGATCGAAGTGGCGGGATCTTCATCGTCGAGATGCAGCTCGCCCACATGGCCGGTTTTCTGGACCGTATGGTCTACAATGGGAGCAAAGCGTATGCCTCTCAATTGAAGGCGGGCGAGTCGTACACGAAGCTTGTGGACGTTGTGGCGATAGCGATATGCGATTTCGTGTTATGGCCGGACGTGGAACAGGACCAACTGAACGAGCCCCACATGCCCATGCATAGTCGATTTGCCCTGGCCGAGGAGACAACAGGCAATCGGAAGTTGCTGCAAGTGCAGTTTGCCTTTTTGGAATTACCGAAGGTGCCGAAGAAAAAACCAGCGGGAGGCGCTGCGCTGTGGGCGTGGCTTTTCGTGAATGCCACGAAACTCGATAAGGTGCCCGACGATTTACCACAAGGTCCGTTCCGAGAAGCCATGGAGTTGGCCAAGGAAGCGTCGTTTAGTGTGGTAGAGCTTGATGCGTACCACAAAGTGCTCGACGAGATTCAGCAAGCGCGTGACTATGGCGAAGAGAAGGAAGCGGCAGGGCGGGCGGAAGGGCACAAATCGGGTGTGGCAGAAGGGCACAAGTCGGGTTTGGCGGAGGGCAAGTCATCGGCGCTGCTGACGATCCTCGGCGCGCGTGGGATTGTCGTCAGCGATATCGTTCGCGAGCGAATCATGGCCTGCCAGGACGCCGCGTTGCTCGACCAGTGGATCACCTCGGCGTTGACGGCTCAATCGACGAAAGACGTGTTCGGATTCGAGTGATGGCAGGCGATGCGTCATGGTTTGCCCGTTGTCGCAAGCGCGCGGCGTGAAGGAGCGCCCGACTTTTGCAGAATCGTTGCCACTTGATTCGCCACGGTGTTTCTCGATCGCTCGCGCAATCGCGATATCTCGGCATTCGTTAAACCCCGGCGCAAAAGCTCCAGCACGTCACGCTCTGCCAGATGCGGCACGGGATAGTTTTCCCATGCGCGTAAGGTTATTGGAATGCGCGGAGGGGCGTCAAGGGGATTGTACTCCGCTCAGGACAATACGAGCAACGCCGCCGTTGGATCGGCTTCGAACGCGACAACATCGTCGTGGTGGGTCCGAAGCACAGCCGCAATCGCGGTCGTGGCACAATTCCCCAGACGAACCCAAATGACTTTGGGCGGATGGCCAAAAAGCAACGCTCTTTGCTGGAAATCCGAATCCTTTGTGACAATGGTCAAACCGTGCTCGGCAGCGTAATCCCAGACGACTTGGTCATCCGCCGCGCTGAGCCCAACGTCTCGGACATGAATGGCAGCAGGATACTCCCTCGCGAGCAAGTTAATAAGTCGAGGCGAGAGGTTCTGATCGAACAAGAGTCTCATGCGGCAGGGACCATCCATAGGCGTCGCTCGCGATCGGCTGCGAATGCCAAGCAAGCCCGTACGTCCTCGACTGTCAGATCTGGAAAGTCGGCAACGATTCCTTCTACCGTCATCCCGGAAGCGAGATACTCAAGGACATCCGTGACCGTAATTCGAAGCCCTCGGACACACGGCTTGCCGCCGCGCTTGCCTGGCTCGATGGTGATCAGCCGTTGGTATTCCATCTGTCGATGATAGGGCGGAGGAATGTCATTCGTCAACATGATCCTTGCCATATTCGTTCGCGCGACAGAGTCGCTACGACCATTCGATGGGCCCAACCTCACGCACCAGTGATTCCTTGAGCGTCTGCGTGTCCATTGTTCGGCCCGCAGCGTCGTCGGCAAGTCCTTGCGTGATGGCACGAAGAACGAGCATCTCTTCGTCCTCATCGCGCGACGTCACGTTGATAGGCTCCATATCCGGCAGCCTATCGCGATGCGCTCTCCAACGTCAATTCCTTAACAACCACCAAAACCCCACAATGCTCATCACGAGCACCGGTACTTAGTCCAAACAAACCGCTATTTTCGAGCGTTGCGCGGCGGCCCTGTTGGCGGCATCGTCGAGTTCCGGTATCCTCGACCACTCCACCGCATCGCTGAGTTTGCGTTTCTCTGGGCAAGTGCATGTTGATGGCGATTTTTCACCACTCGCAGACGCACCTGTACATCGG
>JANORL010001489.1:0-10107 GCA_031415295.1 Polyangiaceae bacterium
TTACGGAACGAGTGTAACGACGGAAATTTTGGCTCGTAGGGAGCGCGGAACGTGCCCTGTCGATTTGAAATCCGTGACGCTCGCCAATGGCAGTGTATTCATCGAACTTGCGCACCTGACTCCTTCGCAGGTTCTTTTGCGAAATAAGCTGCTTGGTCCGCTATTTGCGTCGATATCGTCGCGATTCGTTTTTCAAGCGCAACTTCGCAAGATATTCGGCACTCCTGATGCTGTTTCAAAAGACGAACTCGATGCCGCCTGGGACTTGCTCGTTTATGCGGACGGAAAACGAGTCTTGCCGGCGATTTCATCGTATCTCGACGAACGGACAAGGTTCAAAGAACGGTGGATTGGAGCGTTACGTAAACTTGATTTGCCTGCACATGTGTTGTGGGGACGGCGCGATCCCGTGGCCGTTCCCGCGATTGCGGAAGCATTGGCCAGTACGATTCCTGGTGCACGCCTGACGTGGCTCGATGAACTTGGACATTATCCGATGCTCGAGAATCCTGGGCGCTGGGCAGAAAACGTGCTGTCATTTTTTGATTGAGCGTTTAATTCTGACTAACTCGGCTTGTTTCCAAGGCGTTCGCGGTAGGGATCAAGAATGCTGCGTAAGGCATTCTCTGTCGCTTGCCGCACGCGCTCGACATCCGTTTCTTGATTCGGATCGCCCGCTGTATCGATGGGTTCGAGCAAATAATAATCGAGCGGTATTCGTTTTGGAGTGAGCGATCCAGGAATAGGGAGGTCGTACCTGGGCGAACCGCCGAACGACCGTCCGAGGAACGGTTCGCGTTCGTCGATTTGATACAATTCATCCACACCGGTTGCGGCGACGGGAATGATGGGAACTTTGGCTTTCATGGCCACGCGGGCAAATCCAGCACGTTTTTGCCATTGCAGTGTATAGGCTTGGCTGGACAATTTGAACGAATCGTCGACGCCGCCAGGATACACCATGACGATTTCTCCGGCTTCGAGCAAAGCAATGGCTTCGTCCCGCTTGCCGGCAATGGCGCCGAAGGTCGTCAGGAATCGGTTCACGACCGGAATACGCCACAAATTCCGATCACCAAGAAACCGCGGCACGACATTGCATTCCGAAATCAGCGCAGCGCTGAGCACCCACGAGTCTACACCAAGGTACGCATGATTCCCGACGAGCAGGGCGCCGCTCGAACGAGGTAGATGTTCGGCGCCGTGGAGGGTTGCGCGAAAGCGTTTTTGGATTTCACGAGCAATGAGGCGCATAGGTTCCGTATGCGCAAGTGCGTATCCGCGGGGGGCGCGATGGGCCATGGGGCGTAGTGTCGGGCAAGCGTGGGAACTTGTAAAGTGGACACGACGTTTAGGTTGAAACTTCGACACGCTTGGATTTCTAACGAAACGGTGCGATAGAAGCGGAATGCGTGACGTGACCATTCGGACAAGTGAAGGAAAATTTCAGCAATCGGTGCTCGTGGGACCTCATCGAGGGTTGGCAGACGAGCCCACGGAACTTGGCGGCGATGACACGGGTCCGGCGCCATTTGAGCATGTGCTTGCGGGGCTTGGGGCGTGTACGTCGATGACCATTAAGATGTATGCGGATCGAAAATCATGGCCGCTCACGGGCGTGCAAGTGGACCTTTCGATTCACAAGGAAGACGCCGGTTACCGTTTGACGCGGTCCATTCGTCTCGAAGGGGAACTTTCGGACGAACAACGCACGCGGTTGCTCGATATTGCGAACAAGTGCCCGGTGCATAAAATGCTTACGGGAAAGATCGAAATCGCGAGTACGCTGGTAGCTTGAAGAAAGTCGAATCGTTCATTGGCCGCGTTCGTTTCACGGATGAATGAACACCACGGTTCCGGTGAGGGATCGAGCGGCTCCATGCCATCCGTAAGGCACTTGAGGTTCGGTCCAGAAAAACAGTCGACGCGCGTCTTCAGGCGACAAATTCACGCAGCCGTGACTTTTCGGCCGTCCGAATTTGTCATGCCAATAGGCCCCGTGCAGCGCATATCCATCCTCGAAATATTGCACGTACGGAACATCCCGAAGCTCGAATTCTTCGCCGACGACATTCGAATCCATCGTCATGCTGATGTATTTCGTATGGATTCGGAAAATGCCACGTTTCGTAGCTTTTGACGTTGCGGGATCATCGAGTCCACTTTCGCCGCTCGCTACGAGTGTCGCATACACCGCTTTCGTGCCTTCATACGCGACGAGCACTTGTTTGGTGATATTGATATCGATCCACTTTTCGCCATTCTTGCCCCAAGCTGGCATTTTTTTTGCAGGATCAACGCGCCCGGCGTGACGATCGTCGACGTATCCGCCATCTTTCATTTCATAATGCAGCACGCCGCCAATGAGCTTTTGTTTGCCCGTGAGCCCTACGGCAGACCGCCAAGCTACTTCACCGTCCGCGACAAACTTTTTCTTTTCTTCATTCCAGACCCAACGTTTGGTACCTTCGCGACGAATGAGTGCGAATGGAAAGTCGATATCTTTGCCGATTTCATACCCGTGGAAATCACTTCCCCGGATCGGTCGAAATCGATCCGCAGGAATGACGCGTAGATCGGTCGACACGTTGTACCGGCGACCTTCGTGCAAAAATGTTTCGACGAAAGCCACACCATTTCGTCGGTCGACTTGGCCAATTTTTACAAGATCGTTCGATTTGATCAAACCCGACAAGTTGGGAACTCGTCCACCGTCACGCAAAAACCACGGAATGTTGGGATCCGTGATTTTTTGTTCGAGTGCGTCGAGGGCCGGTGGAGAGGGCTCTTTTTGCCACTTCATCCACACGTCGAGGCCGTAACTGGACCCATTTTCTTTGTCTTTGGCCCATTTGGCAAAGTGTTGCTTCAAGTTCGGCTCGTGTGTCTTTACTTCTGCCGGCGAGGGAATTTTTGTATAAACCGGTCCGCCGCGCATCGTGACGCCATACATGTAGGGGAGTTTTTGCGTAATGTCGGGGCGCCGTGTCGATGCTCGTACGATAGGATTTTCTAAATCGAGCGTCGCTTCTGGACCAACACATACGTAACCGTAAGGTTTGATTTTTCGGTACCCTTGTTTGCATCCCGCCGTGCCGACGATATCGGGTTCCATTTCGACAATCGCCCCGGCGCGTAAATACCCCACGCGTTTGGCTTCGGGATTGGGTTTGGCAAGGATGTCCGTGCGCATTGCAATGCTGGCGAGACGCGGTACGTCGGTCGGAATCGGCGCTGGAACGTGCGCGTTGCCGGACCAATCGACCAGTGTTGGACCGCTGGGAACCGGTGGCGCTTCGGCTTCGGCGGAATCGGCGGACGCTGCTGCTTCGGAAGATACGGATGGCTCTGGAGCAGCGGAATCCGCTGCCAAAAGCGATGGATTCTGCCCTTTGGATTCACGGCAACCGCCAAATGTAGCGGCTAGGATGGCAAGGAGTGCGAAGGCTTGCTGACGCATGGTTGGCGCGGATGTACGTGCACGAAATCGAACGGCGTGTCCAATTTTTGACAATCACGCGATTCTCGACGCTTGCACGTTGTGTACGCCAAAAGGAGCCCTGCCGAAAGGCGCCCCAAACCGCCGACCACTTTTTTGCCGCCACTTTCTCCCTGAAGGAGGTCCTTCTCTTCGAACCCGAATGCCGCTATCATCGTCGCACGATCGAGGAAGCCCATGACGCACACGGTGAGTTCACCACTTTGGCCCGTGCCAATTACGACCGTGGGTCGGTCTCGCGGAGGCACGGTCGTTTTCATGCGCGGCGGCAAACTGCACGTCACGTGCATTCTGAAATGTACGTTTCGGTTCGTTCCGGACGATCGCATGAAGGTCGCTCAACCCGAAGAAATCGTCCTTGCGGACGCTGGGCATGTCGACAATCCATCGAGTAGCCCTCGATTCTCCTGTGAAACAATGCCGTTTTTGTCGCGCGTCGACGTCGTGCTCACCGGCCATGCTTGTGCACCATTCGGACAACCGGTACCGAGTCAATCCGTGCGAGTGGCGATTCATCGCGACGATAGCTGGTTATTAAATAAAACTCTGCACGTCTATGGTGATCGCAGGGGCGAGACGATGGAGCCGTTCGAACGTATGCCCATTGTTTATGAACGGGCATATGGAGGTGCTGGATTTGCGTCGAATCCGTACGGTACTGGAATGACGCCTGGTTCGTCTTATCCAAACATCGTCCATCCGCTTGACGTTTCCGCAGTCGCGGGATTTGGACCATTGTCGTACGAAATGCGGATGTCGCGACTCGTTCCCAGCGTACATCCACATTTTATGGACGAACAAGTTTTGGACGTGCCGGCGGGTATCGATGATGCATATTTTCAATGCGCTCCATCCGATCAGCTTCTGGATTCGCTCCAAGGTCATGAATGGATCGAAATCGATGGTATGCATCCGAAGCATCAGCGACTCGTTTCTCGATTGCCGGGGATTCGCGCGGTTGCGAAATTGTATGGTGTTCAGTCGGAACGACCCGATGGTGTGCGAACGATATCGTTGCGTCCCGATATGCTGCATATCGATGCGGACACGTTGTTATGTTCGGTCGTTTTTCGCGCAATCATTGGTATTCGCGATGGTCGGTCATTGCAAACGCTTCGTATTGCAGCAGGCGTCGAAACGGAAGAGGTTTCGGTTGCGCATCTTTTGACGGCACCGCCTATGCGTGGTGCCGAAGCGCTCCAGGACGTCGTGGCGCCTCCTCCCGACGCCGACGACGGGTCGCTCACGGGTCAGTTTGTGTTGAACACGCGAGGCCCCGTGACCAATGCAAGGGCTTCGATAAGCGACGAAGTGACGGCCGAGCGGACGCTGGAAGCAATGGCGGTTCGAAACGTCAAAGCGGCGCACATTTCAATGCCCGATCTTCTTATGGACGACGATACCGTTACGAACGAGAGACCGCTCACACGGGCTGAAATGGAGCGTATCGCATTGATTGCCGTCCAATTTGGCCGCGCACCCGCGCCGACTTCATCCAGCATAAGTGATGAAAAATCGACGTTGACGCTCGACATCGATTTTAGTGATTTTGATTCTTTGTAAATTTGTTTGCATTCTTGGAAATGTTTCGCTAACGTCGCGCGTAGAGTAGATGTGTATGCTTCCCGGATCGACGCTCGTGGCGGAAGTCAGGGCCATCGAACGGGATGAAGGCTGTTCACGGTCCGGAGGCGCTGCATTTGGCAACGCACGGGGGCGTTCGTATCATTATGCGTTTGGTTGCACTTCTTCCATTGGTGATCTTCGGTTGCGCGTCTCCGACGACGACGCGAACGAATCATGTTGTGACAACACCCGTCGTTTCGACAATTTCGCATGTGGCGGCCGAACAGCCGCTCCTGGAGCCGACGCCGACGGAACGACTCAGTGCGATCCTCGAACGTTTGATGCCATCCACCGATCCCGAAACATTACTTCTGGGCATCGAAGTCGTGCCGAGCGAGGGGTACGGGCCACTTTATGGGGACGGTGCTCACGCCCCTCCCGAAGACAAACTGCATACGCTCGTCATTCGTGTGGATGGTGGGCGCGCAGAATTGGCTGGCGAATTGTCATTTTTGGCTATTCCAGAAGAGACCGGATTTCTTTACATGGGCGTTGCTAGTTTTGAACGTGACGATACCGAAGCCGAAAAGAAGCGTCAGGGAGCCAAGTTTGGCTTGGACGATGAATTGGGCAACAATGTGTATTGGTATGTCGCTTCGTCGTTATGGAGGACGAAAGATCGGGCGCAGGTCGATGCCAAACGTTCGCAGGAGCGTAAGTATCTAGAAAAACAACGCAAATGGGGCAATTTTTCTGGTGAAGATATTAATTATGTGACGAGTCGCGCCATGTGTGCCACGAAGTATTCGGCCGAGTGGACCGGTGGGGCGCAGGCGTTTCGTGCACATGAGACAGAGTCGTTGACAGGTTTGTCGAAAAATATTCCGCAGGCTCTATCGAATTATGCCGACGATGCCGGGTTACTTGGTTTTGTGCGCGGGATTCTTCAGCGACGCGATGCGGGTGAAGACGATGGGGAGATTTCCCTCGACACACCGGTGGACATGTTTGGGTACAAGATCAATTGGCGCAAAGGCAGTCGCGCATGTCTCAAGCGTGAGCATGGCCGCGTGATGCTTACGGGAATCATCGAATTGCCCAACAACGGTGCACGCAGCAGCGAATGGGAAACTTCTTTGCGAGAAGCGCCTCCGGAACTTGCACTCAATGCGGCACCGCCCATTGAAATACTCGACGTGCAGCGAGCGTTTGTGGTCCCCAAACCTCAAGATGTCGTGGTTTCACCCAAGAAAACGATAATCATTGCCAAATTTCCCGATCGTTTCGTGGTGTACGGAGCGGGCTCGACTACGCCGTTGTTATCGATTCCAGCGACTGGGCGTATCGTTATGGCGGAATGGGCAAGCGGCGAAGCTGCACGTTCCTGGGCCAATGTTGGGGACCCGGTCAAACCTGTCAAGGCTCCTGTTTGCGCGTGCGACCTCGGCCAGATCTGTATGGACAGCAAATGCGTAAACCCCAAAAGCGTTTTTATTACGAGCACGCTTTATACGGGCAACCTCGGGGGGCTCGATGGCGCCGATTCCAAATGCCAAGATCGCGCCAAGGCGGGAGGCATCAGTGGCCAATTCAAAGCGTGGTTAAGCGATTCTGTCACGCCCGCTGCCTCGCGCCTAACCCACTCGAATGCGCCCTATGTCCTCGTCGATGGCACGGTCATTGCCAAGGATTGGGCGAAACTCACCAGTGGCCGACTTCAGGCGCCGATTATGCTGACGGAATTCGTTCGAATGCCGACGTTGACAGTGCACCCATCAGGCTGCGGTACCTTTCTTGTTTGGACGAATAGCAACGAGGACGGCAGCATCGTGGACAAGAATCGCTCGTGCAACAACTGGACGGATGGAACGTCGTCGTCTGGTTCGGACAAGGGCCCGGCTTTGGGGCAAGCCGATGGGGAATCGTTATGGTCGTCGGAGTGCAAAGGCACGCGGGCGGGATGTAATGGGTCGTTCCCGCTGTATTGCGTCGAGCAATAAATCGCCGAATTCGGTTGGATTTGTCACGCGCGATGATGGGCACACTCGTTGCATGTCCTTGCACGATTCCAAGTGGAGGTGACCATGCTTCAAGCGCGTAATAACAATAAGAAACTCATGGGTCGAACGGTGTCCGCAGTGGTGCTCATTTTGGCACAGGTGATCGCGTGCGGTTCTACTGTGGAATCTGGATCGGGAGCGGCAAATGCCGGAGGGGGTGGATCGGGGGCAACGACGGGCGGATCCATTTCCGCCTGCGATTGCTTGGCACCTTATGGTGGGCCGTCGATGGGTGACGATGCATTCATGACCCTTCGAGATGAAGGACTCAAGGCGTGTTTTCATAACGACGATCCTGCGGTGCTCGATACCGAACGTACGTGTTTACCGTCGATCGTTGGACAACATGTCGGCAATGGTCGGAATATCGAGGTCTACTATTTCTGTAGCGACCTTTGCCCTGATTACGGACATGTCGGCATTCGCTTCTCGGGCATCACGGACACACCATCGTGTTGTGCCATTGATGGAATTCCGGTACGCGATCCGGCTTGGGGCGGATTCGAGGCGTGTGTGCCCAGTGCCATTGATCCGATGACGTTTTGGGTCGATACGTGTCCGTGATGTACTTGTGATGGTTTTCTTTCGTCGAGGGATCTTTCGCGCGGTCAGGAAGCTGCGGTTACGATTTCGTTTTCTCTTGTCAGTTGCGCGTTGACCAAGTAGCGTGCAAACGAGCGCCATGAGCGATACGTGTAAACGGAGCAGCTCGACGATGTGTATGACCCTGGTCTATCTTGGCAAACCAACGCTCGTTGGCCGCATCAGCTAGGCGCACGATGGGCACTTCCATAAACTGGCCCGTATCCGTCACGACCATTGGCGCGTCCGAGGGCGGCACGGTTCTATTTCGCAAAGACGGCAAACTTCACGTCACTTGCGTCCTCAAATGCACGTTCAAATTCGCGGTCGACGAACCGATGAAACTTGTCGACCCGGACGAACTTTTTGTTTCGGAAATGCATCACCGAGACAATCCCACGCGTAGCATTCGCGCGACCAGTGACGTTGTCCCATACCTACCTCGCGTTGATATCGTACTCACTGGTACTGCCCATGCGCCGAGCGGTCAACGAGCCAAGACACTCGCAGTGCGCCTCGCCGTTTATCATGGCGTGGCTTTGCTCGAAAAGAAGCTTGACGTCGTTGGTGAACGCAATGGGATGGACATCGTTCCCTTCGAACGTATGCCTCTTATTTACGAAAAGACGATTGGCGGACTTGGTGATCCGCAAAATCCATTTGGTACGGGGAGAGCCCCAGGGTCCGCACTGCCCAATATCATTGATCCTAAAGACGCCAATGTCCCCGCGGGCTTCGGACCTATTTCTCGAGCGCTCCGTCAAAGAAAGGTATTGCGTGGCAACGTACCGCTCGCAACACTTGACGAAAGCCTCATCGAATTGCCAGCGGATTTCGATTGGAATTATTTCCACGCCGCCCCGCCCGATCAACGAGTGAATTCGTTGCTGGGCAATGAATGGATCGTGCTGGAAGGAATGCACCCGACGTTGCCGCGCATCGCTTCACGATTGCCGTCCGTTCGACCCATTGCAACGATGTTTGGATTCGACCGCGCCAAACCTGAAGCGACTCGAGCGGTGCAAGCACGCATCGACATGTTGCGCATCAATGCCGATAACCTCACATGTTCCGTGGTATCCCGAGCCGTCGTGCCGATTGACGACGAACGAAGTGTCCCGATGATACGCATTGTGGGGGCCATCGAAACGGAAGATGTCGCTTATGCGCATCTGCTCGCACCGCCACCCGTCGGCGGAAATTACATGCGGGCAACGACTGCATTACCTCCCCCAAAGGACACGGACGACAAGGGTCAAGCAACGGTCGTTTTGGGCGACGTCCCGGCCATGCACAGTGCGCTTCCATTCGGGGCAAAGAAGAAGTTCGTGATCGATGACGAGTCCACAATGCACATGGACATGGATTCTCATCACGGAGAAGGAAACAAGCCCGCAATGCCTTTTCCCACGCGGGATTCACAGCCCGAGCTGCAATCGAACCATGCTCCGCTTCCTGGCGCACCTTGGTCAGTCGTGCCGGCACACGCCCCCAATGCACCACGCGTACGCCCACCGTCAATGACCGACGTGAACGTGACGCAAACGGATGAACCTACACGAAAATTTATCAAACCAGACGCATCTTTTTTGATGGAGCCGCCACGGCCGCCTTCAATCCATTCGCCGCCGGTCCCCGTCATTCCACCGGCGCCGATACCCGTCATTCCCCCGGCACCGGTACCCGAATTCGTCACTTCGCCCAAAGTGCCCAGCGTTGTCCACACGACGCCGCAGGCGTCGGCAGAAACCTTTTCGGCACCCAAACCTCCCGAAGCGCCGACGAAGGACATGTGGGCAAAAACCGGCACAGAATTGCCGATTGTTACTGCCAAAGCACCACCTCCACGAATCCCGACCAAACCAGGCGTGAACAAAGCCATTTACGGCGGATTCGGTCCACCAAAGAAAAAGATCTAGTTCCTGACCGCATCAAGTGCCGCGGCAAGCCACTCCATTTCGTCGGCGGTGCTGGCAATAATTCTATCGGGTAAAACCCCATGGGGCATGGACACGTTGCCTGGAGCGGACCATCGAGCGACATTTGGGCAATTCGAAGATGAGGTTTGGCCAGGAACGAAGTATTGCACCGTCGTTTTGCCGTACGTCGAGCGTCCGACGAGTATGGCTCGGCCGTGCGTTTGCAGGCTTGCGGCGAAGACTTCTGCAGCGGAAGCTGTTTTTTCGTCGACGAGAATTACCAGAGGCATTGTATACACGGGGGGAAGTGAAACACGCCGGATGAGCTCGTCACCTTCGGCATCTTCGATTCGCACAATTTCGGAGCCTTCATTCAAGAAACATGCGGCCCATTCGACAGCGGCATCAAGGTCTCCGCCGGGACAGCCGCGCAAATCAATCACGAGCGATTGAGCTTGCTGGCACTCGAGATCCGATAATG
>JANORL010001490.1:0-1671 GCA_031415295.1 Polyangiaceae bacterium
CCGCAATCGTTCCACGATCGCCAACTCGCCCGCCTACCCACCCTTTCCCCAGCTCGCGATCGCCAATTCGCCTTGCCGATTGCCTCGCCAGGTTCGTTATGCCGAACCTTTTGACGTCAAATTCCCTGTGCTAGAAGCTGGACACCCGTCCAACCTTGGACTACGGTTGCCGGCATGCGCCCCTCGTTCAACACGGCAGGCCCTTGTATTGCGGGCGAACACTACATGCTGCCGCCCGAACGGCGACTCGGGGACGTCATAGAGCTGATCGAAGAGCGCAAGTTCTTCACGCTCACGGCGGGGAGGCAAACGGGCAAGACCACGTGTGCCAAGTGGCTCGTGAAGCACTTGAACGCCACTGGGCAGTTTTGCGCTGTATACGTCGACGTCCAAACGGCTCGCGATACCAACTCGCCGCTCTCAGCGTTCAAGGCTATTCGGTATGACTTCGAACAAGCTCTGCAGCGCGACCTACCCGACCTCGGTCTTCCCTCCAAAAGCACACGTCTCATAAAAACGCCGAGCATCTTCCTATTGCGTTACATCCGCGAGCTTGCGGCCCGCGCCCCCAAGCCGCTGGTCCTGCTTTTCGACGAAGCCGATTCACTCACTGGGAAGGCCGTGGTCACCTTCTTGACCCAGCTTCGCCAGGGCTATATCGATCGCGCGGCCACCCCGTTTGCGGCCAGCGTCGTGCTCATCGGCCAGCGGCAGGTACGCGATTACGTCATGAGCACGAAAGATCAACGGGGCGTCACGTGGCTCGGGACCAGCTCTCCATTCAATATCACCGTCGAGCCTCTGACCCTGGGACCTTTTGGCGCACGCGAAGTGGCCGAACTGCTACAGCAACACACCGACGCGACAGGCCAGGTCTTTCTTCCGGAAGCCGTATCGAGAATCTACGAATTGGGACAGGGTCATCCGTGGCTGACGAACGCCATGGCCGATCAAATCGTACGGCGTGACGTGAAGGACAGGAACGTCAGCATTACAGCCGCGCACGTGGACGCAGCGAAAGAAACCATCATTCTCGAGCGGCGCAGCCATATCGACTCGCTCATTGCCCGCCTACATGAAGACCGCGTGCGCAGAATCATCGATCCGATGATCGAAGGAGCTTTCCCCACCAACGACATGCTCGACGACGACATCGCATATTGCTTGGGATTGGGGATCGTGCGTAAACACCGTGGGGGCCTCGAAATTGCCAATCCCATCTATCGCGAAATCATCCCGCGCACACTGAACTGGGGCCGGCAGCTTGCCATTCAACAGGAAACAGAATGGTATGTCTGTCCCGATGGATCGCTCGACATGCCCAAACTGATGCGCGAATGGCAAACCTTCTGGCGCAAGGATGGGCATATCGCCGCTGAGGGATTCAGCTATCGCGAATCCGGACCGCATCTGATGCTGATGGCCTTCCTGCAACGCATCATCAATGGCGGCGGACGTATCGAGCGCGAATATGGTCTCGGTCGTGGTGCATTGGATCTCATCGTCTTCTGGAAGGAACAGCGACACATCATCGAAGTGAAAATGCGGCGCGACACCGAAACAGAAACGGATGCGTTGGATCAAATCGCCCGGTACCTCGACCACCTGGGGACCCGCTCAATATGCTCTCGCAGCGTTTGCAGTTTGATCAAACCAAACGACTTAACGTCG
>JANORL010001491.1:0-9093 GCA_031415295.1 Polyangiaceae bacterium
GGAATTCCCGCGCCCACCTCGACGAACGCCGCGGGCAGATCGGCCGTTTCAAGGCGCAACAAGTGGCGATGTTCCGCCTCGAACAACGCCAAATCGATCAATCCGCGAGGCACGCTGACGAAATGAGCCCGCACGAGCGAAATGGGCACGCGTTCGGGATTCGTCACGTAAAGACGAGAAACGACGGCGACCAAGCGAGAAACGAATTCAGGCGACGGCCGATCCCCGCGCGACGCCCGCACTCGTTGCACATATCGGAACACGTCGGCCAATTCGGGCAAACTCAATCCGTGCAAACTGTCAATCACCTCGCGCAAGGGCGAGCGATGTCGTCCGCTCGACGGCGGAGTCGTGGAGCTGGGCGGATTCGAGACGAGGGTCGTTTCGAGCGGATCCATGAGGCAATCCTTGGCCGTGAGATCGCCCGCAGAAATGAACGTCCCGATGCCCCTGGGTGCCACCTATGCCACGACGTTGAACCGAACCGTGGACGCAGTTTTACCGGGACGCTCGTTTCTACGCGCGAATGTTATCTTCGTTTTGCGCCGACTATGCCGGGACGAACTGTGTTCGTTTTACTGACTGGCCAGCGCGCTGGGAGTCTTGCGCAAGCTGTTTACAATCGCCGCGCCTTTGTCGCTCAACCGGGGCGCCGTGTGCGCAGGGTTTGCCACGGGTTTTCGTGGCAATGGTGATTCCAGCGGCGAATGGTTTTCCTCGGGCGTTCGCGTTGCGGCGCGAATGTCGACCTTTGGCAAGGGAATATTTCCGATTTTCTCCGCGTAAAGAGCTTCCGTGCGCCAACCTTGACCAGGCACCAAAAAAAGCGCAATGGCGAGGATTCCCGTGGGTAAACATTGCCAAGGCCATGGTTTTGCCGTGACTTTCGGGCGAACGGTCGAAGCAGGAGGCGGCGCAAGGCCAAACTCCTCTTCGACGTCCAAGATCGCGCGAAACACGGCCCGATCGAAGGGATCGAGCGCGAAGCCGAGACCCATTGCCACGGACGACCGATCGTGCTTCTTGTCGCGGCCCATGAGTTTGTCGAGTTCCGCTTGCAGTTTCTTTTCCGCAACCTTCACGCGCTGTCGAGCGGTTTCCTCTTCCTTGCCCATTTCGGCCCCGATGTCCTTGAAAGTGCGTCCGTCGATATGGCGCGTTATGATCAAGCTACGCGTAGGTTCGTCCAGCCGATATAATGCCTCGAACCACAACGTCCGCGCGGCGATCCACGCTTCCGTGTCCCGTGGATCGGGCAACTCCAGTTCGTTGACGCACACCAGACGCGAGGCTTGACGTCGGCACCGTTGCGCAATCTTGGCCGCGATTCGAAACATTTCGTGCTGCGCTTCGTCCTGCCCCACCGGAAGGGTCGAAGCCCGTTGCCATGCCTCGACGAGGGCCTCCTGCGTGGCATCCTCGACGTCCGCCGGATGCACGCCGAACTGGCGCATCCAAATCAAGAGCGACGCCGCAAAGACGCTCAGGAGCGCCGCGAAGGACCATCCCGATTCGCCAGGGGGCGTGGCAGGAACGGGATGCTGGATTGCCTGGTACTTGGTTCGCGGCTTGGCTGGCACACCGTATAGTCAGCGAGAAACGCAAAACCCAAAAGCAAATCGTCAACGGTTCAAAATTGGTAGGACACTTCGGCACACGGTCCTACCACTAGCCAGGCACCGACGTCGTCCGCTCAGGCGCCCGCGCAGGAGCCGAACGACGAGCCGCTCATGACCTCCGGAAAATGAAGCGGCTTTTCAAGAAAATCACGGAGTTTGTCCAAGCGTACAAACGTGGGTCAACCGCAGGTCAAAATGCCCGTTTTGATGGGATGGATCGCCGTGAAACAAAACGCGAGCAAGTCGTCCGGCTCCCGCTCTTCGAAAAGTGGATCGATTCTTCGGCAACAGTGGATCGACGATCCCTACGTTGGAAGGATTAACGCGCAGCGCAATGGTCGAAATCAGCCCCAAATTTGGTTTTACCACGGACGCGCGTTCGAATTGACGCGGCACTTTTGTTTACACGCATCCCGTGAAACAAATGCAACTGTAGTTCAGATCTCCGTGAAACAAATTGCGATCAAATCGTCCGGCTCCCGCTCTTCGAAAAGTGGATCGATTCTTCGGCAACAGTGGATCCTCGATCCCTACGTTGGAAGGACTAACGCGCAGCGCAATCCGGTGACTCGGCCGAAAACTGGGTTTTACCACGGAATTGACGCGCCATGGACGTGTTGCATAACACCGTGAAACAAAACGCGACGCAAGGCAGTTCACCGTGAAACAAGTTTGTCGGCGTGCACGACGTGATTTTTGACAAAATCTTCCCTTTGAGTTCCGGAAGTGGTCGAGCGACGCCCCTTTGAATCCAAGGACCAACGCGTTGCGCAGTCCGGAAAAAAACCGCGAAAACTCGGTTTTACCGGGGAGAAACTGCGCGAAAAATGGGCTCAGATGTAACACGCACCGCCGTGAAACTCCGTGGACAAACGTTTTGGGGTACATTTCCCAAGCCCGTCAACACAAATGTCCGTCTCATCGTTCGGCACTCGTCGATCTTGGTGCTTCCAAACAAGGGGGCACCTTCGACGATCTGCAAATATGGAATGGATTTTCGGCGTTTGTCTGGTAAATTGACGCGCATCTTCGACCGCAAGAGCGGCGTGAGAGGTGGTCGACGTTAGCTTCGGAGGTGGTGTCATGCATGGGCGCAGGATTTCGGCGTTGGGACTCGTGACGTTGGCGGTCGTGTCAAATGCGGGGTGCAGCCCGCCGACGTGCGCACCGGGCGACTATGGGCCGTACGACAATCGTGATCGCACGAATTTTCCAAGCGTGGATCAAGATTGGGTATGCGTGGCTGAGCCTGAACCCGTAACGCCGCCCGTGCCGCCCAACCTCGGCTCCGGTCAAAAACTGCCAGATCCCAAAGGGCCAAAGGATTTGCGCGCCGTTGCCATTGCGTCAATTTTCGTCGAAAGTTGCATTCATGACCTTGTGGAATCGTCCTTCAATATCAATGAGCGCATTGACGCAAGGTATGGTGCCATCGTCAAATCAAGGCTCGAAAAAGCGATCGACGATCGCATCTCGTGCTTGAGCAATAGCGAATACGGATTGGGTTGTGACCGAGTACGAAGGTGCATTGGCTTGCTAACGCTTCCCGACGAACCTACATTTCAAGAGGGGTGCCATCAAGGCACATTCATGCATCGGCGCGAAGACGCCTCTGGCATTCTTTTTAATGACTGGGGAGCTTGCAATGCTATCGAATTGGTTTGTATGATAGATCCAATTCCCCATTGCGGCGGTTACCAATCTGACTGTGACCCGAATGCAAGTACACCTTTCTGCAAATTGGACGCTGCTATGGTATGCGAATACGAGCCGGAAACCAATCGCTACGTCGAAAAATCCACAACCCCGTCCTGCTTTTTACACGGGCTTTCATGTACCGTGGAAAACAATTCGGCGTTCTGCGTCGGAGCAGGCAACACCTGCACAGTCCAATATCAATCATCCGATCACGTCGCGATCGATTTTCGCTCGGGCATCGTGTGCGACGATGAAAATACATTGCGAACGTGCGTCAATGGTCGTGAAGCAACTCGCGACTGTTCCGAGATCGCCAAAGGACTCAAATGCATCGGAGGATCAAGACCCCATTGCGCAACAGATTTTCAATGCGATTATGAAGGATTACACCCGATTCCTACATGCGACGGAACAAGGATCAACGTCTGCAACGCAGGTGCGCCAATGACCGTTGATTGCGCCGATCTTGGGTTCGAAACATGCGACGCGGTAAGAGGCACGTGCAAGCCCTACGCACCAACAGGGGCGCGCTAGGTCCGACGTCCACCTCAGTCACTCGCTCGGGGCGTCGACGCCCGCATCGGCTTCCTGTGTCGAAGGCATGCAGCACCAGGTGAAGACCGGCTCGTGCATCGGGAACTGTGGTGTTGTGACAAACTCCACACTCCCCACAGGTTCGCCACCCTTCGGTGCGCACGCTCCAGGCACGTACACGAGATCAGTGATTTCCTTGCTGCTCAAAGCTTCGCCCGGTGGGAAGAAGTTCGAACAGTTTGGACCATCGGAACTCATCATGTGCGCAACTACTTCGTTTGTGCTGCAAGTATCATCCGAGTACACGCGCAACGTGCCGAAACATGTGCCGCCTGATGCTTCGCATGTGCACTCGGTACATGCGCGCGTGTCGGTGTAGCTGTCGTGCAAAAACGCAAGCACTTGCTCCTTGAAGTCCGAGAATTCGGGGCAAGCAAAGACGCCTTTTTCCTCACGCCGAACGCAGTATCTCCAACCAGGTTCCTTGGGTAACGACGGAAAGCACTGTTGAGATGCCGATTCGGTGCACCCTTCGTCTCTGGTGGTCGAGCTGCACGACAGAACAACATTTTTCCATGCGGGTTTGTCCCCAGTCGCGCTAGGCACGGGCAACGGAATCGGCTCGCATCCATGCACTGGCGCGGGCAGCGGAGAGGTCACGATCGACTGGGTGCACGGGATACCGCTGCCAGGCGGACATTCGAGATTTGCCGTGACGGCATTCGCTGTCGTGCACGAGCCGTCCCAGTTCGCCGGGCCATCAAAGCTTGTCGTCGACACCAACGCGGTGTTGCACAAGTCAGCGTTTAGAAGGATGTCGGGCGTAGGCGAGCACGATCCCTCGATCGGTCCGCAAATGCACGCGGGGCATCCGGGCGAGGGAATCAGAAGGTCCGTGTACCGAAGGTCCCCGAACGAGCCTACATTTGTAGGGCAATCGTCTTGGTGCGGCCATAGTTTGGACGAACCAACGTAGACGGCTTGGGGATCCGCAAACCCATCGGGCGCGTTGGACACACACTTGCCCGAACATCGCGCGGACGAACCACCGTCCTCGGACGAACCCGCGTCGGGGCACTTGTCCTCGGGGATCCCCCGACCCGTTTTGCAGCGCCAGGTCACGCAGATCGGCGCATGATAGTCGCTGTACGTTGGGGTGAGACACGCGTACGCATCGTCGATGTCGCCGCCGAACTCATAGTTGACCCCGCATGCGGAGAAGGTAAAAGCGGCAACGACGGCAAACAGCACATTGCGAATGGTCAAACCTTTTGAACGCATACTATTTCCTTCATGGTTTGATGACCGCACGAAGAGCCAGCGCACCTGTGAAGAATGAACCGGGCCACGAAGTGTCAACGCCTGCTAGCCGAAACGAGAAACTACGATGATGAACGATGGCATCACCAACGACCTGAAGTGCGAAATGTTCGTGAATTCCAAACTCCACACCGCCGCGTAACCCGAGACCGGGAAGAAGTCTACCTTCCACGCCGTCCGTTCTTTGTGCACCGTCGAGCTGCATCAGTCCACACGTGAGGAGCCGCTGCTTCCACCATCGCCCACATGGTGCAAGCAGCGCTGACCAAGTGACAAACTGCGTCGTCGGCGCGCGTTTGTCTTCGACGAACGTCCACGCAACGCGCGCGTCGACGCCCACCTCCCACCACGAGCGCGATCGCCACGCTACGAAGGCATGAGGACCCACCGCGGGTGTCGGTGTTGCCCCAAAAACGAAGCCCAAACCAACTCCGAAGACAAACGAACCGTTTTTCCATGGCGGGTTCGTCGGAGTCGCTGGTTTGTCTTTGACGACAACTGTTGCAGGTTTGTCGTCGTGCGGCGGAGGATCCGCCGCCTTGGGTTGCGGCTCAGGATCCGGATGTTTTGCGGGCTCTTCCTTGGGTTTGACCGGACGCAAGTCGATCTTGATCGGCAACTGCCCGCCCTTTGGCGCGTCGATCTCAATGGTTTGATCCTCGAAACCTTCGAGGCTCGCGTGCAACTTGTGTTTGCCCGCTTTGACAAATGTCCATGAATCGTGCCGACCTTCGAGCCGCGATTCGCCGTCGATCTCGAAGTTCACACCCGTTTGCACGATGATCACGTCAAGCCGACACGTTTCCTTCTGCGCCACGAGGAAGGCTTGGAAAAACCTCTTCCGTTCGGCGTCGTTGACCCCCGCACCACGCTCGATCGCGCGTAACAGGTGGATCGCTGCAACGTCGTACTCGCGGAACTCCACCAGCACGAGGCCAACACGTCCCGACACGAGCGGGTCGTCGCGCAATTTAAGCGCCTTCCCGTACGCTTCGAGCGCGTCCGACCATTTCCCCGCAATCCTTGCTTGGTCGCCTTTTTTGACGAGCGCGCCGAAATCCCCAGGGGTCGACGAGGCGCTCGGGGCCGGACCGGCCGTTTGCCCCGCTGCTTCCCCAGCAAGCCCGATGCACACGAGCGCCGAAAAAAGCGCCGCAAATCGATGTCCTCGTGTATCGCGCAACATCCCGACGAACCCTACTACGGCCCGTCAACGAGCGTTGATGTTTCTCCGCGTGTGCCGTTATCGACTTTTTTTGCAGTGTCTGGGGTTTGGCGATGACGTGCACGGAAAACCGACTCGGCTCTACCAGGCGTCGATCGTCACGCAATCGTCGACTCACGTCATGCGCGCAAGCGCGCTGCCTTGGCTGCCGTCTTTGCAGTTTCCTTGGCCGTTTTCAGGAGTTCTCGCCGGAGTTTCACGATTTCATGCGCGGGCAATTTGCGGACCAGCTCTACCACTTGATCGCGATCGTCGTCCGCGGGCGATACCAACAAGTAAAGGGGTGGTAGATCCAAACCCTTGGCCAAACGCGAAATGGTTTGGATTGTAATTGCAGCCAAACCGTTTTCGATGCTGGAAAGGTGCCCTTTGGACACGTCGGCGGCCTCCGCGAGATCGTTGCGGGACATGTTGCGCTCGAGTCGCAGTTCGGCTAAACGTGCGCCAATCTTTGCGGTCTGCGGATCGGGTTCAGTTCGTCGGGGCATTGTCGATGGCCTCTTTTCTTTCGTTTCTTCCGAGCCGCACGTCGATACGCGGCGCGACATCGTAGTTTGTTATTCTAAACAAGTTCGTCTGGACGATGCGACTCTTACCACCAGCGCGGAGAAAAACAAATACCTCGTTGGGTTTGTCGACGGAGGAATGTCAACGATCCTGCGCAAGGAACGGAGCGACGAGGGATCGAGTTCCGTTTCACGTCTGCGCTTCAACCTCGCGATCGAATCCGTACGACATGCCACATTTTGATGTACGCCACGACGACGGGTCCACGAGTGTCGAGGTTCTTGCCGTGCTCTTCAATTCAGCACATTTCGACGTGTGGATTGTTTGTCGAAGGCTCACATTGCGGAATTAAACGTCTAGACGTCTAATTATTCCAAAATAGATCTGGCGCGCCGTTCACGCTCCCTGCACGCTCCATGATGACGTCGTGCAAGGAGGTTTGTTCGTGATTAAAAATCCCAAACTGGCATCGCGAATGACTCGGCAGCAGTTGGCTTCGACCATTCCCCCGTCGTCAACGCACCCGCATTCCGTTCGAGCGCCGTCGTCGGTGCATCCCCATTCCGTTCGAGCGCCGCAATCACGCCCACCTGCGTCACGCCGGAGCACGTGGCCCGCGGCTGGACCTAAGCGACGCGCGCGTGGACCATCGAAAGCAACGAAAAAGCCTGCACGAGTTCCCACGGTAAAACGTTCGTTTGTCGTCGAGGTTCTCCCGCGCGAGAAATCGTCCGTCGTTATTACGGCTCGAATTACGCCCGCGGAAAACCTTGCAACATCCGCAGTCGAGAACGAATTTCGCTTGAGCGATTCCTTGTTTGATGTTATCAGCGATCTACTCGTCAAACTCGCCCGAGAAGAAGAGGAGTAAAACGAATGACCTCCCCGTCGCCTGCCTTGGAAAAACTCTGCCTCCAATCTTGGGACGTCTTGTCGTCCGCGCCCGCGCGCTATTGGGCCTTTTATGTTCGCGTAACGAGCGACGAGAGCGTCAAGAAAGACCTCTCGATTCCCAATCAATGCCGAAGGGCGATCGAAATCGCCAAGTTGCGCGGATGGCACGACTACCGCATTTACGTCGAACCCGTCAACGTGTCTGCGGAATTATGGACGGACAAACGTCCAGCGTTCAAAGAATTACTCGATGATGTTGCCGCGGGCCGCATCATTGGCATTTGCGCACGGCATACCGATCGTTTGTGGCGTAACAACGACGTGCTTGGAAAACTGATCGCCGCACTTCGACCACAAGGCGTCGAACTTTGGGATTTTAATAGCCGCTTCGAATACAAGAGCGCGCACGGCAAATTCTCATTGCAAGTTCTGGGCGCCGCCTCGGAACTCGAAGTCGGCTTGGTTGCCGAACGTATTCGCGAAATGAAACGCGGCAAAGCATTAAAGGGCAAAACGAGCGGCGGGCCTCCTCCGTTCGGGTACACGTCGCAATCGCATCGCAAAGCGCAACTCGTGGCTACGGGGCTTTCGCCTGATGATGCCTATCGTCAGGCGTGCATTGACTTTCCCGTAGGGAAGACGTGGTATGTGAATGAAGACGAAGCGACGATCGTGCGACTCGTCTTCGAATTGTACACGTCGCCCCATTATCGTTATGGAGCCAAACGAATCGCTCGACACTTGAGCACCATGGGGCATCGTGGTCGGACAGGAATACTTTTCGCGCCTGCCACGATCACTAAAATAATCAACAATCCCGCATATGCGGGCTATACGAGTTTTGACGAGGCGGCCTACGATCGTCGATTGCCATCGAATTCACCGCGCCACAGACAAAAGCTGTATACGGGCGAGCACCCAGCCCTCATCACCCCGACCATTTGGCAATTGGCGCAAGATATCAAAGCCGCGGAAGGCAAGATCAACCGCATTCGGAGATTGCGTCAAAGCGACAGAGAACCAGCAGCAATCTTTTCGCTCACCGGAATTTTGAAATGTCCTCAATGCGGAGCCAATCTCAACGGGCGGTCTTCGTACCAAAAGGTGAATGGCGAGCAAAATTATAGGTACTACTTTTGCTCTAATCGTTACAATGGCGGCTCCAAAGCGTGTGACTTTCGGAGCTTATCCGCGACAATCGTGCAAGGTGCCGTGTGGAATTGGTTGCACGAGATTCTTGGTGCGCCCGAGTTCGTCATGGAATACGTCGAACGGATGCAGAAACGGCTCCACGCG
>JANORL010001492.1:0-4472 GCA_031415295.1 Polyangiaceae bacterium
ACCCCGGCGCAATGATTGTCGAGTTTCTTGCTGAACGCATAGCAGAGTCGACGCATGCGTCCGATATGATGGCGTATGGTACCATTGTTTCGTTCGATGTATGCCGTGCTGGCCTTGTCCAGGTTTGGCGCACCAAAGACAACCTTCTTTGTAATGAATGGATCCCGTGGCGGTTCGTATCGATGGTCCGATCCGCCCTCGCGACGTCCCTTGCTTCCGTAATTCTTGATCGTCATCGCGTAATCAATGCCCGGACCAAACGCCGCGCCAATGGCATTGACGTACGGCGCGAAGCCATCAGACGTCATCGCAGGCATAACGACAAGACGCGCACGAATATCGTTCATGAAGGCCTTGGCGCTTTCCTCGTTACGCTTCCCAACGTGCCAACCAATGACGAACCGCGACGACGAATCCAGCGCAACGAACGTGTAAGCTTCCCCGACGTCGGCGCCGTCCTTTGCCGTCACGCGAGCTTGTTTCTTCTGCACGTATGACCAGATCTCGTCAACGGTCACGAGCGAACAATGCAGGTCACGCGCGAGTCGGTTGTGCAAGTGGATCGCGGCTTGGCCAAGCGTAAGAGCCAAGCGTCCGATGGTTTTTTGCTGAACGCCAGTCATGCGCTCGATCGCGCGTTCCGAGTTGCCCTCGACCAAAGCCGCAAGAACGGCAAGACGCTTTTCGTCGGATAGGACGTTAGCCATTTCGGTCCCCGCATGACGCGTCCCGGCGTCGAACAAATCGACTCTTCGGTGCGCGTCAAGTGAGACCACACTATCACGAAACGTGGCGTTTTCTATGGTTTGTCGCTGTAGGTCGGTCCAAGAATGTCCTAGCTTCTTGGTTTGGAACTGCTAAACTCGCATTGTCAAGCGGACATTTCTGCATAGGACAATCACTGTCCGCGCCGAATGTTCAGTAGCACCAGGGTGCGACGTTATGATGAGCGGTATTGAAGGCTTCTATGCTGCGACAGACGAGCTGTCTCGAATAAGGCGACGCTTTGCTGATAATATGGTGACGCTCATTCTAGACGCCACTACGGACCCTCGTCCGGGATCCTTTCTAGGCCAATCTCAAATTGGATCTCGGGGAAAAACTGCGTCGCAAAACGACGAACAATGTTCAGCGACGCCTCGTCCTCCGGCCTAGGTGCATCTTCGTCCTTTTCCCATTTCTTGCGCGTGACAACCTCGTACGTTATCCGTGTTGACCCACGAAACACCTCATGGCTAAGCCTTAGCGCTTCTGCACAATTCACAACAGACGCCCACGCCAAACGCTCATTGAACGAGCAATCTTTGAGGGTCTTGCCGGGAATTTTGATGATGAAACGTGTGACCATGTTTCCTCCGAGACCCGCACGGAGGCGTGAGCCGTTCGCCTTGACATTCCCCGCCGAATGCGGAAAGATGCCCTGACGTGCGGAACAATCGGCGCCGTGACGACGACTTTGCCGCCAAGCAACACTTCGACGGGCACCTTGGCAACGGCCGCCAAACGAATCGCAAATGTTCCGGTAGGCGCGATCCCTTTGGGGTTCGCGATGCGTCGAACCGTGGCACTTGGCATATCGAGCATGACGCCAAGGCGAACGAATCCACCGAACGCGCGGGCGAGCTTCCGAACGGCAACGCGTACGGCTTTCGCTTCGTCCACGCTGAGTTTCAAAGCATCAGAACATGTTTACGGGGCGCGGAAATAAAAGGATCGTTTTCTTGGCCAGCTTCACCAGGCCATGACAAATCAAACATGGGCGTACCTCGTTATGGCGAGTTGCGTCAAGCCGCTTCGGTGGGAGGCATAGACCCATCGGAGCGGCGTCTTGTTTCGAACGCCCGCATTGTACAACGCCGCAAGTGCGATTAGGTCAAATGACGGCAGTATTCCTCAAATGACCGCACCACCCTTCGTTGCTTCGTGGCGGAGCTTCGTTGCTTCATTGCTTCGTGGCGGAGCTTCGTTGCTTCCTGCCGGAACGACTCCGGAATGTTCCCGAGCTTGCCTGGAACGTGCCAAAGCTTTGCCGGAATGTTCCCGAGTTTGCCTGGAATGTTTCTGAGCTTCGCCTCTACATGACCGCGCATCGGTCGCAGGTTGGAGAGCTTCCTCCCAAAGTTTTCGAGCTTCGCGCGACCGTGCTCGAGCTTCGTGCCCAAAAAAGCTTGCTCCTGCTCTTGCTTCGCGTGTAGTATCGGTCGCGGACCTTTCATCCAGGAGATTCTCAGTGAGCATCGATTACGAACGATTTGCCCGAGTCATCACGCGCTCGATCGAAGTAGCCAAAGAGCCGGACGCGCATGCGGTTGTTGTGAGCGTTTTTAATGAAACGCTTGCGGATACCGCGACGGCGTATCTTGCGACAGAAGCCGCAGTGTTGACGGGTATGACTGTTTTTGCCAAGGAAAACCGCGAGGCTCTCGATGCATTGGCGGCTCTCGACGCACCGTATCGCGTGGCGCGAGCGGCGGTATTGGCGATTCTGCCGGAAACGAATGTACCGGATACCCTCAAATCGCAACCCACGGACACGGACAAACTGAATGCGATGATTCGGCTGCTCGACGTAGTCGATGATCACGTTGGCCAGGCATGGGCGGACACGCTGCTTGCGGGTGAATTTGGCACGAACGCAGCAAAGACGATCCAGGAAATAACCGAATCCATTGCAGCAAACAAGGGCTTGTCCAAAGCGAAGAGTGATCGTGCTGCAGCGTATGGGCCGACGTATGAAAAATATGTACGGTTCAAGCAAGTCGTACGTAATGCGTATGGTCCTGGATCGAAGCAATACAGGCGCATTCATTTGCGCGCTTCGCCGGGTGCGGCGAGCCAAGAGACGGACGGAACGGGAACCTGAACTCAATTCGTGTTTGTGTAGCAGCATCGACCTGCGGCTTCAGCGGCCCTCTCGGCGACCCTTTCCTCGCTTTGGCCGCGCCTTGTCGCAATCCCGCAACGTCGTCCACCACTTTTGCCGTGCTCGCTTTGGCCACCTTGACCACTTCTTGCGCGAGGTCCGCACCAATCTTCGCGCTTGCTTTCGCCGCGCCTTTTGTTATGCCTTTCGCGATTCCTTTCGCAATGTCTCCGCCAGGCACAAATCCAACAATGGACGCACCCAATTCGAACCATGCACCCTCTTTGCCATCGGCCACGTGCGAAACCGCCGCACCGAGATCGCGAATGTCCGCAATGAGACTCTCAAGTTCGGGCTTTCTTGGCCGCGGTTCTTCCTCTTCCAGGGGGTCCGGCAGCAGCAGCAGCAGGCCGATCGAATCGGCAAAACGCAAGATGGTTTGGGTGTCGTCTTGCGCATGAATGAACTTTTTTCCGGCATGTTTATTTTCCGGCGGTGCTTTCAAACAATCGTTTCGCATCGATATGAACCATACCCTTCCTTAGCGCCCCTTCGTTAAAGCATTTTTGAACGTCGGCACCAGCTCCAGTTCTTTCAATAAACGGCAATAGATCCGAACTCAGCGCGTTTTGAAGCAGTACCGTTCGTCGTTCATTGTCTAGCTCGAATTCGAGGTTCAACAATTCCTTATACTGATCCTCATTTGTTGAAATGTCCTCGATTCGGAACCGCACGTGGCACTTTTCTTCTCTTGGGAAAGATGACTCGCCTAACGCCAGTAACCAGAGCGCATAGTTCAGATAGTATTGATTGCCATATTGCGATTTCTGCAGGTTCACAACCTGCACAACATCGCCGGTTCGGCGATACCACGAATCTCCTTTTCGTGAGAACCGAATAGGTATCAATACTTCCTTGAGTACTTGATTGATTGGATTGCATTTGCTCATCGCAATTACCTCGTATAGGTTTCCAAGACGGAGTTCCATTTTTCGCCAGTCATCTCTTCGAGTTCCTTCCGATATCCCTCGAGTTGCTTCTCGCCTCGGCGTATCGCGCGTCGATTGTCGGGCTTCAATTCCTTGACTGTACGGGTCCCCCTATTGATGGCATCGGGCCGTTTGCCGCTTGGCAGGCGAGCTTCTTTTCTAAACCCTTCGCCGGGATCCCAATCTTGATGTTGTTGCCGCCCCTCTTTGGTCGCAAGCGTTTCGCCATTACGAGCGGATGCTGGCGGCCCTCTCGGCGACCCTTTCCTCGCTTTGGCGGCGCCTTGTTGCAATCCCGCAACGTCATCCACCACCTTCGCCGTGCTCGCTTTCGCGACCTTGGCGACCTCTTGCACCAGCTCCGCACCAATCTTCGCGCTTGCTTTCGCCGCGCTCTTCGTAACGCTTTTCGCGATTCCTTTCGCAATATCGCCGCCGGGCACAAATCCCACAATGGACGCGCCCAATTCGAGCCACGCACCTTCCTTGCCATTCGCTACGTGTCCCACCGCGGCACCCAAATCGCGAATGTCCGCGATAAGGCCAACGCCAGGAATGAGCCCACCAACCACGCTGCCCAGCGTCGCGCTCCACGACGTATTGTCCGACAAACTGCCAGC
>JANORL010001493.1:0-3386 GCA_031415295.1 Polyangiaceae bacterium
CCGACGTAGGAATCTGGTGTTCCTTTTTTCGGCCTACCTTTCAGTGTTTTTCCGTAGGTCTTGAGACCGTTAAATTCCGGGAACACCCATGGAAGCAGAGCATCGCCAAGGTCGTGAAACGAGTCCGGGTCGATACGCTGGAGCTCGTCGAACGTGCGCTCGTGTTCGGAATTTCGAACGTGCTCGTCAGAAGGCATGCGGTCGGAACCATACCCACCCAGGTCACCGCAAGCAAGGCGCCGGAGCATTAAAACGTCTCCTGCTCTCCGCCGACCGTCGAAGAAAGCCACGCCCGACTAGATTTATCCCCTTCCAGATTGGCAAAACACGCCCACCACCCCGCAATCATCCCCACTCACTCCCCATCGACAACAAATCCCGCACCGAAATCTCAATCGCATCGAATGGTTCCGCTCGAATACGTTCGTCCCCGCGAACCGTTACCACCAGCAGATACCCCTCGGGCATCCATCGATAAACACATAACGATTCCAACTCCGGATCGATAATCCAGTCATGCGCGACCTGGCATCGCTGGTACGTGCGCAGCTTTGTAAATAAATCATTTTGCTTATTCGAAGGCGAAAGGATTTCACATACCCAATCGGGACGCACCGCAATCGGGTGCTCGTCAGGCATACGCGGCATTCGTTCGCGACGCCAGCCCGCTAAATCAGGCCGATAAATCTGCAATGGCGCAAAAATAATCTCAGCTTCCGTCAGAAACAACCAGCCGCCAGGACCTCGACCACGTGAACGAGGACCATAAGAACTGTTGATGTCCGTACCCAGCTCAATCTGCACTTTCGCATGCGGGGCCCGAGGCATCGCCCGCTGTACGAGCAAACCATCGATAATCTCGTGGTTCCGCTCATGCTCGGGAATTGCAAGCAATTCGGCCACGGTTGCCGGTTGGAGTTGAGGCGCGACAGTCGACATGCACCGAGTGTACAGGAACGTTTACGGTTTGTCCACCACGGCGTTTGCCCGTCCGCCCCACCGCATCCCCTCGGCTCTAACGAGTCATTTCAACAACACATTAGCATTTCATCACCACCCACCACATACGTCCCCGACAACCTGATCACTCAATGCTCCACTCTGTCCAACGTTTTGTCCCGACCTCGAAAAGAAAAGGGCCCCGCTCGAGAAAGTGTTCATACGAGCATGAAGCGGAACAGCGTCGGAGCCCGTGCACCTAAAAGCAGCATCAATTCGGCCATCTTACGCCCAAAGGCGTCGCCCTGCTGGAAACGAGTGCCCTTTCGATCAACATCGAATTCGCTCAGGAGTTTACTCTTCTCTTGGTCTACGGTCTCCAGGAAACTCGCATATTGATCAAGCAGGTCATCGATCAGCGCTTTTGCCTCGCTGTCTGTCGTTCGGCTCCCCACCGCAGCAAGCCGATCGTAGGGACACAGCGCGACCATCTCCTTAATGGCATCCGTCGAAATTCCAGGTTTCTCGAAGGAGAGCAAGTACGCAAGCGCAGAATAACAAGTAAGACACCTGGCGAACCGAAGTTTAAAACTTCGAAGGCGACGCTTCCGATCGCTGTCGACTTCATTCCTCTCCGTCTGCCGTACGTTCATTGCGACATAATTCAGTAAAAGCATCCGCCAATACCGAACAATATCGTTGATCAATAGAATTGGCACGTAATTGTGTTCGTGGCCTTTATAATCCTTCCAATACGACGTAAGCACCTCGTCCACGACGTTCAAATAGACGCTCTTCCCAATCATCGGATAACTCTCGAGCAACAGAAGCATACGTGCCGTAAAGGTATTTTGGGGATCGTCCGTTTGCTGCCCGATCTGTCTCACCAGCTCCTTCGCACTATGGAGCTGCAGAAAATCGCCCCCGTTGGAGGGGTCGGGGAGGCTCATTGCACGAAAGGAACGAGTTACTGCGCTCTTGAGGATCGTGCCATTAAGACTGTGCTTCTCTGAACCATACTCGACATTCATATCGACAAGAAACACATCGAGATCGGAGTGCGACGTCGTCTCCATCCGCCCCGCTGAACCGACCGCATAGATACACCCGTGGGCGCCTATGGTTTCTTCCCACGAGTCCTCAAGCTTCTGTTTGCAAACCTCAGTAAATTCATGCAATCGTTTGAGCGTGCCAATCCGACGTGCTTCAAAGATTTGAGCTCGATTGCTCATTTTCCATTCCATCGAAAGATGTTGGCAAAAATTTCCGCCTGCTCACGCGCGTCGTCGAGAGCGCGGTGTGTGTGACTGCGACTGCTTCGCAATTCCGCCGGCAACGAGTGACGCCCGGATTCGGAGATCGGTCGGTGACCCTTTACCGCAAATGCAGTTTTGATGTCGAAACAACGCGAATGATTGAATGGCGATCCTGTCTTCGAATAAATAACAAAATACCAGTAAAGCCATGTCCAGTCGAAACTCACCGGGTAAGCGACAAGTACTGGATTTCCTCCCGCGCTATGCTGACGAATCCATTCGGCAGCAGCACTCATCGCCGCCGCGGGATGCGTCCCCTCGCGAACGAGGCGGTCTCGGTCGAGGCCATTCACCGCTATTGCCTCAGTGTCGAAACGGTCCGATATCGGCTGTAATTCAGCCTCGAACCATTCAGGGTTCACAGCGGGAATGTAGCTATGACCGTCAAATCGCCCGGCTTCCACCAGTGCCAACGAAAGCATCGAGTACGGCCCAGGAACGGGGCCATCGGTCTCGACGTCGGCCGAGAAGTAAACATCAACGTTCGTGGGAGTTTGCAGTGCGCCCTCCGACTCACTCGATGCAATTTCGGGATCCCGATGGGACGGGTCGCGACGACCATCACCGACAAAATTTGTCGCCTGATTCCCACCTGCCACAGGTGATTTGCACATTATCGGTTCGGCTCGGAAAGTTGGAGGCGTGACGTCGTACTTCACGTTTGCATCCTTTTTAGAAGGCCGATTGGCAGCCAACTGAGGGGTTCTAGTACCGCACCGCGTGGCGCAAAGTCAAGCGTCACGTCCGCAAAATGGCAAGCCGACCACCTCCGCGGATAGTCCGGGTCGCACCAGGAATTTGTGGGAGGCTGTACTACTCTGCTTATTGCAATAGCGCACAAATGATTTCTGCTTCGGTCAAAAACAACCAGCCGCCGAGACTTCGACCACGTGAACGAGGACCATAAGAGCCGTTGATGTCCGTGCCCAGTTCAATCTGCACTTTCGCATGCGGGGCCCAATGCATTACCCGAAGGCTCTCCCGTACCATAACGTAGCGCAATCCTTTCGTCGTCGTTGGGACCTACGTCTCCCAAGATGATCACGCTCCTATACCGCGTTGTCCCATGGTCTCCCCGACGAAGTCACCCAACAACTCCGACGTTTATGGTCAGCATGTCCGGAGAGAAAC
>JANORL010001494.1:0-7297 GCA_031415295.1 Polyangiaceae bacterium
GGCACTACGGACGAATTCGACGCCCTTACGAAAGCGTTGCCTATTGTCCCGCCCGTCGAGGAAGCTTCGCGTTTGTCGGCGCTCGATCAAACATTGTTGCGTCAGTTGCCGCATTTGCAACACGTTTGCCATAAGCCACGAATGCATTTGCGCGTGGAGGAAGAACGCGTGCCGGTGAGTCGCGCGCGTCGTGTGCCCGCGCGAGCGGTGGCATCGCTTATGGCGCATCCGGAAGATTGGGAACATCGGACGTTGCGCAATGTTCGTCCGGCACGCCTCTTGTCGTCGCAAGTTGAAGATCAATACGACGTTTACGAAAATCGGGTTGCCGTTCGTTTGGTCGATCATTTGCTCGAATATGTCGGCGAGCGGCTCGAAGACTTGCGCCGTGTGAAGAAAGAGCGCGATGAAGCTGAGAGTTTTCGAGATGATTCACGCGGTTCGCATTGGCGCAGAAACCGACTGTACACATTGCTCGGTGATTATTTCACGAGCGAAGTGACGGGGCGCGAGCTGGATGCGGTCATCAAAAAACTGGATGATGCACAGCACGATTTGCAAGGTTTGTTGGGCTCGGTGCTCTATAAAGAAGTTCCTCGCAATACGTTTGTCGCGCCTGCTCTCCGGCCCACGAACATTCTCGTCAACGATCCTCATTATCGTAAGGTGGCGGAGTTATGGCGCATTTGGGCGCGGGATGGTCACAAACCGCATCCGACACGCGAACAGATCAGGAATCAGCGACAATCGGCATGCAGGAATTTTGATACCTTCGCGCGATTATTGATTTGTCGCGCACTAGACGATCTAGGGTATCGAGTGACGTCGAGCGGGGCTGGGCCAACCTGGCAGCTATCGGCTCCGCACGCAGACGTCGCGCTGCACTGTTTGGCGGACGGAACCATCATGATCAACGCTGGCAGCGCTCAATTGCATATTGTGCCGATGCTTGCTCGCGCGCCTTCGGATCTGACGATTGCGGAGTCGTTTTGGAAAACGTTGTGTTCCGAGACAAGCGAGACGAAAGACACACTCCTGCTGGTGTTGGGACATCCGGACGATATTCTTTCGCTGCGTCCGGACTTGGCGCGAGCGTTCTCGGGACTGGAAAAACCATTCACTTTGACGATTGCGCCGTGGTCTCTCGATAGCGTGGAGCGGCTGGCGCGAGTTCTTCGGTCGTGGGAAGCGCCATTGCGACATCAATCGTATCCGCTTCGCGCAGTGGTTCGTCCGGATCCGGGAATTCCCCTACCGGGTTGGATGTATCGCGTGGATGATGAGGTCGGCGTCATCAGGCCGCCAAAGGATGCCGAGCTGAAAAGCTTCTTGGTCGATTGTGAACATGGTCGAGTGAACCTCGAACGTCGGCAACAGGAGGCGCATCGGGCGCGACAACACTCGGATACGGGAAGCATGAAGGCACTCGATGCATTAAGAGATCTCGCAAACCGAGCCGTGGAGTTGCAACATTTTCTCCATTGTCCCGTATGTGATAGCGCAAAGAATACTCGATTCGAGGCACAACCGGATGCGCATGGTCATTGGGATCGATTTGCGTTCCGCTGCGTTTGTCACGGTTGTGAGTCGAGTTTCGGGTTGCGAGCGTGCGTCGGGAAATGCAAAGGCACGTTTCTCGTGTTGGACGCCGATGTCAAGCGCACCGATCACCAAGGCGAACCATTACGTGCAAGCTGGGTCGATCAAACCTTCGGCCGGGACGTGTTTGCAGAGCCGTGTTGGTTACGAAGCGACAAACGGCGCGAGTTCCGGTGTCCAAAGTGTGGCGTTTGTACAGGGTGCAAAAGCGAACGGTGCGATCTCACGAGGTGATTCACGTTTCGAGCATATGCGCCAGAGGTCGATGACTGTTGCAAGAGCAGTCGTCGAGGTGGTCGAGGAGAATCAGGTTTTGGCTCGTCACGAAGACTTGCCTAGCGAGCAAGTCAAGTTTTACGCCGACGCGCGCAGCCAGTGAAGAGCACCTGCACAACACAAAACGGCATCCCGCACAAGCGGGAATGGTCCACTGCAAGGTGCAGGTACACATCCTCGTGCACGTTGAGGGTGTTCGCCCGGTGAAGCACCGCTACCGGTCTTCATCGAAGTGGCGAGATCCTCGAACCATGACTCCTATTAACCGGCATCCTCATCATCATCCTCGGGAACCACCGCCGGACGGCGACAAACGTCTCGCGCATCGCAGCGTTCACACATCGAGCCCGTCACGGGACGTGGTTCGATGTGCCCCGCCCATAATTGCAAAATCACGCGCCGCGCCGTTTTCGATGCTTCTTCCCGTTTGTCCGCTACGGCTTTTCGATCGCCTTCTCGCGCCGGAGACGCTTTGATCGATCCGCGTTTGTCCGCACCAACGTACAACGCTTGCATTTCATCCATGCCCGTCGCGCGCGCTGCAACGGCCGAATACAATGGTAGCTGAAGGTGCAACGTTCCTTGTTCGGTTTGTCGAGGTACCTGCCCTGTCTTGTAGTCCACGACCCGAGCCGCGCGTTTGCCATCCGCCTTGTCGATGCGATCGATTTTTCCTTCGACGAAGATGGGCCCTTCGGCCCCAGGCACCGTCGCTCCGCGACCGTCGTCACCATCCAACGGACGATCCAAGCGCAATGCTTCCCACGTGCCGCCCACCGAAGGACCGAACGCTTGTTCCGCATACGCAAACGAAAATCCGACGTCGCGAAGTCCATGCGCGACAAACCCAAGCGCGACATCCACCGCGCCCATGAGCAATTCGCGTCGTAATGGCGTCGCTTCCCCGTCAGCTCCTACAGCTTTGATCGCTGCCGTTCGCGCAGCTTCGAGGGCCTTGCGCATGTTCGTACGACCGCCGGCATCCGACGCTGCCTGAAACGCCGCAGCTGCCGCAGCATGCACCTGGGTTCCACGTTCACGAGGGTCCGCCGCTTCGAGCGCATCTTCGGATTTTCGCGTCCGCCACACTCGACGGGCAAACCCAGCAAATGCACAACTCGCGGCTTTTTCGATATGAGTGACACCAATGGGTTTTGTCAGCAATGCTCCACCAACGCAAGCGCGCACATGTCGAGCCACGTCGGAGTCGTCCGTATCGATATGCCCAGTAAATGGGCCAGCAATAGAACGAGGATCCAGAAAAAACGCAAGGCGCGCACGTTCAATGGCCACGCGATCGGCAATCAACGGCGCAGGAAGCGATCCGGCAGAAAGCGAGACAAGTTCGGAACCTCGTGCGTCAATACGCGAAGCCGCTCGAGATACACGCGACTGAGGCTCGATACGTTCCGGCACACCCGCACGCCGCGCTCGGGCAATGATGGGGTGATCGACGCTGTTTTCTTCACTTGCGGACAACGAAAGGACGACTTGCCGCGCCGCGCCCATGGCCCACGCGAGTTCGGATCGACGAACCCGATCACGTTCACGCCCCGACGGAGGACGCGTAATGGGCGGCAACGAAGCGCGCAGTCGTTCACTGATCAACAGCGCATCGGAATCGGGACCATAGGCTCCAGCAGACAAACCCGTGACAATAAGCATTTCGTGACGAATGCCGCAAAGTTCATTCGGTCGCGCAATACGCACAGCACTGGCACGACTTCCGCCACCTTCGGCTTTGCCTTGCAAAGCACCAGCTCGTTTCACTTCCGCGTAAAACTCGGCCACCGTCGCGGGAACCTTGTCGTATCCAAGAATGGCCGCAGCATCGACGACTGCACGTGCAGCATCACGAATCGCCCGCACGGCGGCTTGTCCTTCGCCAATGGCTTTGAGCGCCAACGATCGACCGCGAAGCGCTTCCACACGAAGCGCCATGCCTAGTTCGATAATGGACGGGACGCCAAGGTCCAGTTTGTCGCAAAGCGCGCCGAAACTCGCGCCGATTTCGCCACGGTTTTTCCCGTTCGATATGACCGCAATATCCGCAAGCAACCGTTCGAGGGCCGCGGGCATCCATGCTTCGTCGGTGTGTTCACCCGTTTCGATTGTCGTCTTCAACGCGTCGATCAAAAGTTTTCCCGTGCGATCGATCTCGACGGGCACGTCTCGCAATCGATGCGCAAGCAGAGCAGCTTTGGCTTCCGCGTCGCGCTCGTGACGTTCGAGCACCCAATGGCCTGCGTGTAATCCCGGTGCGCGAAGCAAATCGATCACGCGTTCGCGCGCAATAGGACCAGCGGCCAGCGCGAGCATACTGAGCACCGCGCGTCCTTCGGGAGACGCATCGGGGGAAGGTCCACGCGGTTCATGGTACGGAATCCGCGCATCACCAAGGGCTGCGCGTAGCGGATCCAGCGTGGCATCATCGAGCGACGGAACAACGATCGCGATGGTCTCGGGTGGAAGGCCACTGCCCAACGCTGCAAGAACTTCCGCAGCAACTCCGCGTGCTTCGCCATCGGGACCACCAGCACGCAGGATCGTTCGCGCCGGTTCTTCGGACAACGTGACCCAATCGATCGTCGGACCGTGCGACGATTCCGCCCAACGTTTTTCGAGGATCGTGGCGACATCTCCGATCGCTTCATCATCACCTTCGACAGGAGCAAACAGCGAAGAACCCGCGAGCAACGGCAGTTCGACGACGAGTCCCGAACCGCCCGCTTCTCGTGCACGACCGTGCAACGCTTCGAGCCACGACAGATCATCCGCTTCGATTCCCAGGATGCCTGATGCCGTGATCTCGTACGCCGACAAACCTTCGAGTAACGCATCACATGGGCTTCGTCGCAAAGCGCGTGACAAGACAAACCCACCACCTCGAGGGTCGACAAGGTTCTTCGATGCCAGCAAGACATCGGCACGCCGCATGACTTCACCGAGTAGCGCCGCTTCGGATCCTTCGGCTTGAAACAAATGATCGGGTCGACAACCTGAACGTCGCAACGTGCCGATCGCTGAATCGACGACGTTGGCAAACGCGACACGTTCCGCGGGTTCGTCCGGGAGTGTTACGCCAGGGATGGGTTCCGCTTCGATCGCAGCACGAACGACGAGGCGCGTCATCGCATTCGTGGCCCAACCGAGGTCTGGTTCCATCATCGCCATGGCGCTTTGGACAAACGCGCGCAACGTCCTTGCACCACGTCGGGAACCTCCAGGCGCGGCCAGGGCAATTTCTACATGACGGTCGGTGGGCGCGATAAACAGAGCGCGAGCGTTCTGGCAGTCGCGGCGTGCTGCTGCAAGAGTTTTACGCGGATCGGGTTGGAATCGGTTGAGAGCGGGAAGAAGGAGGATTGCCGGGAGCGAAAGCACGGCGAGGTGTGGGAGGGTTCGGCCAGGCGGCAAATGGCGTGATGATGCGGTGATGGTTAGGCGAGGGTGTCGAAGAAACTGGTTTGGCGCAGCGGGTGCTCGTCGTCTGCAGCCTGTACTCTATTTAGACCTTCCAATTGATGCGAGTTGAAGCTACACTGGCCGCGTTTGCCACGGAAGCACCGAGGACAGACATTAACGAGCTTGAACGATGGACGTGATCCAATTTCCGAATCGTGCGACGGTGAAGGAGAGTTCAGCAATCGTCGCTGCGTGTAGTCGAGCGGAATCGCTTCAAGTCGATCTGACCATCGACCTGGGCACATGCAACACGATGGGCCCGTTTGGGGCGACTTACATCGCGAGCTGCGCAGAGGTAAGACGGCG
This sequence comes from Polyangiaceae bacterium, assembly GCA_031415295.1. Classification (GTDB taxonomy): domain Bacteria; phylum Myxococcota_A; class Polyangia; order Polyangiales; family Polyangiaceae; genus Polyangium. The sequence goes on from JANORL010001494.1 coordinate 5,647, forward strand.
ACAAGGCTTGAAGACAATCCTTTGCTTGCCACAAGTGGAGAAAGCACAAGCGTTCATCGCGGAAATCGGGCTGGATCACTTCGTGGAAACTGGCGCCAGCGTCGCAGATGGAACGCTTGGTCTGCGCCACTTGTCCGCGCTGGATCCAAGCTACACGCGGGGCGTTACGGACATGCTGGTAAACTTGGTGCCTGGAATGACGGCTGAAAATTCATATCCAGTTGAATTATGTTTGAACGAGTTACTCCAGAATGTTTTCGAGTGGTCGGAATCGGCGGTCGGGTGCTTCGTCCTCGCGCGGTACTACAAGGGGACCCGCTCAGTGCGTCTGTGTGTCGTAGATCGCGGCCTGGGGATTCCCGCAGTGCTCCGGCGCAGCCAAGTGCAGAATATTCAGCGTTTAGCTGACGCCGACACCATCCGGTTGGCCGTGACGAAACAACGGTTGACATCTCGGGCAAATCAGGTCGGTGGACTCGGCCTCAAGACCATCCGTGATACTGTATGTGGTTATGATGGGCGCTTGACAGTCATTTCCTCGACCGCAAAGTTGCAGTGGAGGGGTGAAAAGCTCTACATCAGTAATCCGCCGGCGCCGGCAAGATTGCGCGGCACTGCCATTGAAATCGATTTTATGCCGCATACTCCGTTCCAGTCGGACACCGTAGGAGACCTCTTCTGATGGCCACGATTCTTGTCGCAACATTGGGCAAAGGCGCACACATTACGCGTCCAGACGGTGCGCGCCTGCGTAAACTGGTTGAAGAGCATTGGACAGACACTGAACCGGTTACGCTCGATTTTGCTGGGCTCCGGGTCGCATCTGTGTCTTTTTTCGACGAAGCTCTTGGTCTGCTCGCGCAAAAGCACGGCGTAAAAGTGTTGTTGTCACACGTGACTGTGCAAAACATCGATCCTTCCGATCGCAAGTTGCTGAACAGTATTGTTTCGTCGCGTGCGAAAGAGCGCCAGGCTGGTTAAAACAGCACTCCGAGCGCATCTAACGGTCGAGGAAACTGTTTAATAAGGGCATTATGCAGATGCACTGCCACGTGCGCTCAGAAGAGGGAGTCGGCAAGGAATCGTGACGGGAGAATATGTCGTTTGGCGTCAGTTTGCAGTGCAACTAAGATAGATACGCAAGTTTTCGAGGTCCGTAGCAGACAATGGACCTGCTTTGGGCATCTTTCCAGAATTGCCCAAGTCAGGTGGGAATCACGGTCCTTCGGAAGGAACGGCAACGACCGCGATCATCCAGGAGCGAGCAACGCGGGGCCTTCTCGGCGCAAGGAGCGAAGCGGATGCGGTGATACCGTGGCACAAACGCGCAGTAGTGAACGGGCCTCAATCTATGCAGGCTCCAATCTACCAGACTTGTGCCATGCAGATGCGATTACGTGGTTTCCACCGGGGCGGCTGATGCGGGTTCTGGTACGTGTTCCGCGGCTTTCCGCGCGGTGTGCCGTGCAAGCAAACGCCGCGTTGCAATGGGCACGAGGCGCGGAATGCTCGCGCCCATATCGTGAGATCGGTGACGAAGGCCTGGCGGCCGCCACCCTCCGCCATGGCGGCCGCCACGGGTCGTGATGTAAAACCATCGGGAAAACGTGAGCAAATACGTTTGGCACGGCATGCGCACAACGCGCGCGGA
>JANORL010001495.1:0-5312 GCA_031415295.1 Polyangiaceae bacterium
GCACAGCAAAACGTGACCGGTTCGGAAAGTTCCGTCGTACCGATGGGGTCGACGGTTCCTGGCGTGCACGTTCCTTGTTCGGCGATGATCGGCTTCGTATACGAATAATAACTCGTCGAGCCGACGCAGCCGGTGTTGCTCCAGCTATCGCCGGATGTGAGCGGCGGGTTTTGCGCCGTGGTACATGCCGCATCGCTGTAACCTTGCATGACTGACTCGCATCGACCGTGGGTGAGGACCGTGCACGCGCAATCGGTGCACGCACGGGTGTCGATAATCCCTTTATAATGCACGGCCCGATCGAGATATCCGGGTGGACAGGGGTGATCGCCATCTTGGGTGACACAAAGGCGAAAGGGAGCGACGATTTCGGGTATGCAGACGAGACCGTCCGCGCACATACCATCGATTTGGTTTGTCCCGCAAGCACGATAGGCCGTTTGGGCGGTTGGAGGTTCGCGGGTTGTTTTCGGAATGGGGGGACAATTGCTCGCTTTTTCGTCGAAAGCTGCGGTCACCGCATTCTGCTTGGGTGTTGCGTCGAGACAAGTGTCGAAAGGGCCGGAATTGTCGTCGGGTCCAATAGGTTGTTGGCAGTTTGTACGATAGAAAAGAAGGAGGTTGCCGCAGGCAATTTCGGGCGTTCCGCAGGCGCATTCGCATGTTGCGGGAGCTCCGGCCACGTCGTCGCGCCCATCCACGAGCAAAACAGGATAGGTGCTTGGGCAATCGGGCGACGGAACGCCTTCGACAATGGCCGAAGGACGCGACCATCCACCGGGTGAGGGGACTGCGCAGCGATGCGTGTTGGTAGGGCAAGGAATCGGTTCAACACCTCCTGAGCCACCGGCGCCACCCATGCCTGCCATTCCGCCAGAGCCGGCGATGTTACCACCGCCTGTCGCATTAAAATCACGCGGCGTCGGCGTACACGCGAGCAGTGTTCCCGCGATGAAGACGACGACACCGCCCAGTTGTGCAGGTCGCGAACGAGATCCACTGGCAACGGGAAACATATGAAACAAAAGCGTCATGGATGGACGCTACCTGAACGAGCAAAATTCGCAAGGCGCCACGAGAAGCGAAAAGCGTGATGATTAACGAGCAAACTGGCGGTCGGCAAGAGCTTCGACTTCGACCATGAATGCATGCAAACTCGGAGATTGAGAACGAGCACCTGACGGGTTGAATGCCTCCACGGCTTGGCGATGCGTCCACTCACGCGGCTTGAGAACGCAGCGATTCAATACGTGCTTCGGGTAATTCGACGTGGGATCCTTTTTGGCTCCCCATAAATCCTCGCACCGCTTGTCCGAAGGAAGTGGGTGCATTGTCAGGGATGCATCGGCCAAGAGCCAGGATTCGACCATTTCGCGTGCAATGCCAATCGCTGTACGATGACGCGCGCCGGATGACGACGTAACTTCCTCCAGCTCACGAAGTCGCGTTTTCCCATCGCCGTCAGCGTCCAAAAGCTACCAATCGCAAGGTGACAGGCACTTTTTTGGAAGGGCAGGTGGCCGCATGCTGTGTTACTTTGGCTTTCTCGCATAAAGCTTCAGTTGATCCCCAACAGCTCCAAGCAATTGTGTAACGCATTTTAGCGCGTCTTTACGTTCTCCTTGGTAGTTGTCCCAGCCATCGAAATCGACAGGGGCCGTATAGCTGCCGCTCTCCTCGTCCACGAATGGGTAGCGATAACTCACCTTATCGTCTTTCTTCGTCGGTTTCGTCGCGTCGATCTTCAGGAGTAAATGACCATTGTCCAGACGCATGAGGAAAATTTTGAGCTGTCGGTTGAGATGGTACAGCGGTTTGTATAAAGGGTCTGTCGCATCTGCCAGCGTCTTGAGTGGTGAGTGCTGACCGAGGAAAAGCCTGTCGAATTGCGTCGTCTCGTCCAAGGTTGCGCTTTCCCACAACATGAGTGCCAGTGCCTTGATCGCTTTTTCGTAGCTTTGTTGGATGAGGTAGCGACGATGGCACTCGGCAAGGCTCGCTGTCTCGGCTTTGGCGGCATTGAGATCCGCTTCCGCCTGGCGAACCCATGCCTTAACTTGCTTATACGATACCATTTGTAGTGAATTCCCTTGCCATGGTTATCAGCTGGCCACCAACGTCTGGACCATGCAGCACTTCTCCCTCAGCAACCCAACTCGCTAAGTCGGTATCGCGTTTCAGCGCATTCTCTATATCCGAAAGATTTACGCCGATGAGGTGAAGCGGATACCTGAACCCACCACCCGCGGTAAACACAACGGGCCGTTCTGGGTGCTGATCGTTTGCCATTGCGGGAATGACCTCTACAAGCCATGCGCGGTCTCGGTCGTTCTGTCGGATCCAAATGGCGGTCTCCATCGGATCATCGAGTTGCTTATGTGCCTCGACCAACTGCAACATTTCTTCTCGTGTCGGCATGCGCGCAAGTTACCACGCGACCCGTGGTCGTGCACGCCATGTTTTCCTCTTGCTGTTGCCGAAAAACTCGTTGATCTGGTGGATCTGCGCGACGAAAGGTGTTACGTAGAGCCCTTCGCCCTGTCAACATCCCAAATGCAACGAAATCGCGTTGCTGCTTCGCCCGTCGCATAAAAATCATCGCGTTCGAGCACGGCACGAAATCCGAGTCGTTGTACAAGGCCGTACAGGTACATTGCTTCGAGAAGCGTCGATTTTCCCGTATCATTCAAACCGACCAGAACGTTCACTTCGGGGTGAAGTCGCAACTCCGCTTTCTGAAACAAGCGAAAGTTCTGCACCTCGAACGAGCAGAGTCGTACGGCTTTGGGCTCGTTTTTTGCGCGCTCGTTCATATCCACGCGTCCCGGCTCGACATCGCCCGCGATGCTACCCTCGACGTGCGCCAAGTGCAAGAAAATGGCGGGTGAAACCATCTCGCCCCTCACTCACACGTCCTCGTCCATACTCGACGCCATTTCGTCCGCCGTTATGGCGTCCCCATTTCGCGTTAACGCCCCATCGCCTGCGTGGTCGGATGCATATCAAGGCACAGCGACGGCGCTCGAAGGTTTGTATCGACGCGCAGGCTGGAAAGAATTGGCGGACAAGGTTCGTCCCACGATCCGCAAACTTCGTGGCGAAGACGCAGGCGCGGAGGATATCGACACGCCAAAACACGAGAATGGTTGAAGGCGACGCTGGCCCCAAAACGATTGATGTACCTGCGTCGCCTTCATTGCCGTCGCCTGCACGTTACAGCGTATCCGCCGTCGCATTCTCGTAAATACTCTTGGCGAAGTCGCGGACTTTCACAGACGGATCGTTTTCCATGGCCCAGGCCACGGAATCGATGACGTTCGAGTCGTCGTTTATTCTCATATGCATTCCCTTGAGCATCTCGAGCCGGATCCCCACGATCGTCTCCGTGCGTAGCACCGTGTCAATCACGTCGAGCATATTGCTGATCGGGCGGAACCCAATCGTATGAGCAGCGGCATTACGCACGGAGTTCTCGCTATCCGAAAATGCTGCCGTGATTGCAGCGTCCGCTACCTCGCCGACCATGAACTTCAGTGCGCCCGTGGCCGCCGCGCGTAGAGCGACGATTTGGTGCGACAGATACGGCGCTATCGCCGCGAACGCGCGAGTATCCCCCGAATTGCCCAAAGCCTCCAGGTAAACCTTCCGCTCCGCGTCGCTCGATGCATTCGCAAGCCCGTCGACCAAAAGCTTCAATTCATCGGCGGTGTCGCCCGTTCCATCGTTGTTCATCGACCGCACCACATTGCCCAAGGCGAGCGTCGCGGTATTGTCCACCTTCTTGTCGGCCGAATGCATGGCCTTTTCGAGTGCGTCTGCGGTCTCCTCGGTCGGATGCTTCGTCAACGACATCGCAATGCCCGCGTTCACACGTAAATCCCCGGCTTCCGTCGTGTCGAGAATCTTCGCCAGCTCGCGCTGCGCCTCGGGCGTTCCCGCATTACCCAGTGCGCCAATCAATCGTTTTTTCGCGTTGGCATCGCTCGTTCCGTGCAGAATCTCGTCCGCGACTTCTTTGGCTCGTGCCGGCTCGATACGCAACAGTGCCGCCAATTTCGCCTGCGCGTGGTTCCGCATTTTTGAATTCTCGGAATTCAGGTCGATCGTGATGTCTCGAAACGACTTGCCACCCACTTGGTTGATATCCGCTTGTTTCATCGACTGCGCCATTGCTGCCGCTTCACTCACCGCGTCGGACTCCAGATCAGCACCGAACGGACCAACCCATTCCGGATGTTTCTCGACGACCGATAACTTCGCCGTCGTTTTGATCGTCCCGACCATGGTCGAACCCATTGTTTTCACTTCGACCGATTCATCCTCGACCAATGTTTTTGGCCAACCCGAAACATCCAATCCGAATCTAGCTATCGACGATACGCCGTATTCTGTGCCGCGCTGAATGGGCGTCAAACCGGAGAGCCCGCGCATTTGCAAATAATTCACTTTGGATTTTTCGACCGTGAGTCCATCAACGGTTCGATACTTTGCATCAAATTGCCCCGAGACATCTTGTTCCACGGTATGCCATATCGACGCGAGTGCTGGCGGGGCGACCCATTGCAACGAATTCACGAACCCTTTCAGCAATGTTCGCGCCTCGACCGGAACATCCTTGGGGAAAAGAAACGAAGGAATCTCGCCGGTCGAACGCGCATTCGCGTAAAATGTCCGCGACAGCCAGATTGCGGCATCTTTTCCACTCATTTTCCCTGCGGGGAGAATTTTGACATTTGTTGCCTCGAGGTCCACCCGAAGACGGATATCGTCGCCTTCACGCCCCATCACAGTCAAGCGCAGCGTCCCTTGCACCTGATATTTTACGAGCTGCTCTGGCTGAGACGAACCCGTGACCGCCATACTCCGCGTCGTATCGATGTCGTAGACGAACGACGCTCCTTCTTGCCATTGCCGCGCAGGTAAGGCCACGGCTTGCGGTGTTGTCTCGGTTTGCCCCGCAATGCTGGCTTCTGCCGCCACAGCAGTTCCATTGCCGCCGGGAATCGAGGAAGAAGGCAAGAGTCGATAAGCACCCAGACCCAAAACCATACTCACGAGGACGGCAGACGCAGCGTATTTCTTATTGAATATTTTCATGATGCTTCCTCGACCTATGTAAAATTCGTTATGCCAGGTCCCACTCGCCGACGTCAGCAGCGACCTCGTCGTTCAAGCAGGTCCTAATGCATCAGTCATGCCAACGATGATTTGCGGGGATTTTAGGAAGGTACCGCGAACAATTGCGGTAATGGCGGGGTCGTGGTGGGGGCGCGGTCCCCCAGGATGGAGGTTCGAGCCTCCATCCGGGGATC
>JANORL010001496.1:0-20424 GCA_031415295.1 Polyangiaceae bacterium
GGCGCCCCCGCCTCTTTTTTTTGCGTCATTACCAAAAACTACACCCCCCCCCCCGCCCCCCCCCCCCCTCGTGACTGGCCTCGCGCAGCGCGTGTCCCACACGCGCGAAGCGAGTGTTCAAATCCAGGCTCGGATTCAAACTGATCAGGTCCCTAGGGCAACGCCCAAGATTTGGTTATCATACCGCGGATTTTCGGGATGCCCATGAACGACACCGCTCCACAGATCGTCAAACCTCGCGCTGCACCGTCACCATCACCTCGAGTTCGAATCGACTCGATCAGCACTGTGATGCGCCGCCTTTTGCCAAGCGGTGTGCGTTTGGAATTACGACCTCCACGACCCATCAGCGCCGCGTGGGATCAAGCGTTGCCACTCTTCGCTGGATGGGCTGAAACCGGTGCGTTTTTCGTCTCCGCTGCGGGTTTGGCCGATGCGCCATTTTTCGTGGCACTCGAAGTGGAAGGCGTACGCGTAGGAAACGTCGTTGCAGCCGTACTGACGAAAAATCACGACGATTCAAGTGGTTTTTCCTTCGAGATCGAAGCATCGTTCGAGCAGCTTGCGCCTTACGCCGGCAAGGTCGTGAAGCTTTCCGCGATGATTTCCGCATCTGCAACACTCGCTGAACCACGCCGCATCAAGCTCGTGAGTTTGAACCTCGTTGCCGTACCCGGTGATGGTCCGGTCGTGTCGGCTATCGACGTACTCGAGTCGACCGATTCGGTCCTCGTCGACGCTCCCGAACGCCGTCTGTTTGACTTGCAAAACCCCGAAGAAGGTTTTTGGATCGGTACGGGCACGTGGCGTTTGCGTTTGTTTGCCGATTGGCAAAAGCTCGAAGGTGCTCCGTTTACGCTTGATACCAAGCCCACGCACGTCGCGCATCGCTGGCAACGTGGGGACGAAAGACCTGCGGTGCTCACGGAAGACGTGACGCGTCGAGCGGGGGGGCGACAAACCTACGCCGAGTTTTCCTTGGACTCATCGCACGCGGACCTGCTTCCGATTCCCGAAGAAGGCAAAGACGTGCCGCTCGATCTCGCGGTCGAACACACGTTACGCTTCGGTGAACACACGGCCGTGTGTTCGTGGCACGCAGGTCTTCCACTGCGTTTGCGTGATCCACGGCCGATGCTGAAAACGTTCCAACGTTTGTCCGCGGTCGGTATCGACTTTGGCTCTTCCGCGACGGTCGCCGCGTTGTACCAGAAAGGTTATCGGTCGCTTTTACGCCTCGGTAGTTCGATCATGGATGCGGTCAAATCCGCTGAAAATCCAACGTATTTGCTCATCGAAGATCACGAACGGTTGTGGGCCGAAATGGAACGTGTCGCGTCGTCCGAGGCGTTGCGTTTTCCAACGCTTCTGCGCGTGATCCGCGGCAGTCATGCAGCGCGCGAGGCGATGACGGATTCACCCAACGCAGTCGTCGGTGAACTCAAGAGTTTGCCCGAGCGTGTGATGATGCTGGATCAGTCGCCGCAACTGCGTGATCGTGAACGACGTAAAGATTTTTTGCTCGACGAAGTTCGCGTACGCATCCTCGTGCGAGCGTACGCGTATCTGCTCTCGAGGGCGATCAATCGACCTGGGCAAGACGTGTACTTGCGGTACTGGCTGACGCACCCAGCCAAGTTCGACGAAAGGTCGCGCAAGCTACTCGAAGAAGAAATTCGGCGCGGAATTCTGCTGGGAATTCCAGAGGGCATCAAAGCTGAAGATGTCACGGTGGAGATGAGCGCAAGCGAGCCCGAGGCGTTTGCCGCGGAGGTTTGTCCGGAGCTCGCCGCGTACCCGGAGCTCGAGCCGATCATTGAAAAATTCGGCGAGATGCGTTTTGCCGTCTTCGATTTTGGTGGCGGAACGCTGGACATCGCGTGTGGTCGTTTTCGTCCGGCGACGGATGCCGAAGCGGAAGAGTTTGGTGGTCGAACGGTCATCGAGACGTTGCAAGTGAGCGGCGATGATCACTTGGGAGGTGACTACCTCACGCACGAACTCGTGTGGCTCACGCATCAAGATCCGAAGCACTTGCCCGAGATGGAGGCGAAGGAAGTGCCGATGATGCGTCCACAAACGGTGCCGCCGAACAACCTTGCCAACAAGCCACATTTGTACAAGCGTAGTTTGGCTGCGCGGCAGAATCGTTTCCGTTTCGAGCGCGAACTAGGTCTCGAAGCCGTGAAGTTTGGCCCGAAAAACCCACCCAAGCAGGTGTCTCAGTTGGCGGCGGCGCGCCTTGATGGAACCGAAGTGCAGCTCGAATCGCTTGCGCAAGACGTATCGAGTTTGCATGCGTCGCTCGAAGGGCATTTGATGGCGCGTGTTCGTGATGGCGTGAAGCTCATGAAGAGTATGTTGGCCATTGCGCCGTGGGGTGGGGAAGGGACATGGAAAGAGCAAGGCGTGACGATTTTGTTGGCGGGCAATTCGTCGCGTAGTGTGTTTGTCGAAAAAGCGCTGGCGGAAGAATTGGGCATTGCCGATTTGAATGTGTGGCGACCTGGGAGTGACAAACCATTTCAACAGGTTGTTCTTTACGAAACGCCGCAACGTACGGAACGTGGGGTGACCATTGTTGGGGTGACGCCGAAGAGTGCTGTAGCGCTTGGCGCGCTCAAGATTGCGAATCACGAAGTGCATCTGGTTCGTCGTGCGCAGGGATTTCGATATTTCGTTGGTGATTTGCGTGGTTTTCCGCCAAAGTTCTCGGCGCTCGTCCATATGGGGACTGCGGTTTCCGATCCGAACGTTTTTGGTCCGCACTACATCGAATTTGGCAAATGGGATACGAAGACGCCGCTACGTGTGTCGCAAGAGTTCATTGCGGGCAAAATGACTTCGAGCGATCCACGAGTATCACTGGTTCCGACAGGTCTGCCCCCGGGACTCGTGGGCCGGCTTTTCGTGTGTGTATCAGGCACGGACGAATTGACACTTGCCTTGCAACGCGATGGTGAAGAGCCGGTCGTTGCGACGTGTAATTTGGCCAAAAGCATGAGATGATTGTCAGATGATTAAAGGAGGCTCAGGTGCTCGACCGTCTCGATATTGACGAAATGTTGGCGCTGACGGCGCCATGGGTGGAAGTGCCGTCCGTGCGGGACCTATTTCTTTCCGTGTCGGAAATCGCGCCTTTGCATTCGAAGGTGGTGCAAGCGCATGAAGCATTGGTAGCGGCGAAAGCGCATCGATCTCCGAGAACAGAGTTGAAGACGTTGCTCGAGGAAGAAACCATCGTGGATGCGCGTCACGATCATCTCGCGCGGGGCATTCATGCGGCGCTCGATGCGCATTTACATTTCTTGCTGAGTAAGGATCCACCGGAATTTTTGCGAGCTGCAACGTGTCAACAGGCGCAACGGAAGCTTTTTCCGATGGGTCTTTCGATCATCAATGCTTCGTTGCTTGCGGAATCGGGCAATACGGCGCGTGTGGGGCGTATGTTGGCGACCCAAGAAAAGGTATTGGCCGAATTCTTGGCCACCATTCCCGCGTTCACGCCGAACAAGTCATTGCGGGACATGGTCGATGCTTGGATCGAAGCGGGAACGAGTTTGGCGGAGCTAGAGCACTTGCGCAGTTCGTTGGCGCTCAAAGAAGGCGCCCTGGCGGCAAGTTCTTCGCATCAAGGCGCCAAGAAGGTGTGGAATCGCCTGGTGTCACAGATTCTTTTGATGCTCGGTGTTGCGGATATCGAGCCGGACGTCGTTCAAGCATTGCGTGCGCCTTTCGAGAATGCATTGGACCGTGTGTCCATGCGCTTCGCGGGGACGTACGTGGGGGACGAAGCAACGCTACCAGAATGAAATGGGCTTTGGCGTTTTCCCTGGGACTCGTTGCGCTGCCATTCGCGCGGCCTGTGTTTGCGGATGACGTAAAACCAGCGTCGACGTCGGTCGTGATGGTCCCGCAGCTCGTGCACGGCTTCGATTATCACTCGGGCGCCGTCATATCCATTGACGGGCGTTTTGTCGCTTCGACGCACCGAGGCAGCATTCATGTATGGGATGTCGAATCGGGAGCGCTTTTGCCGACGTTGGCGGCGCCTGGGATGCCAGCATCCACGTTTCTAGCGGACGGGATTCGTTTGCGATATGTTTCGGCATCCCTTGTCGACGGCAAACCCGCGATATCCTTGGTCACTTGGGATGTTACGACAGGAAAAACCACACAACGAAACGGTCCTCGAGGACTGCTGTTTCCGGCCATGGTTCCCGGTGGCAAACGCGCATTGTTTGCGGATAGCGAAACGGGCGCCATTCGTGTGTACGATATCGAAGCTGACAAGGAATTGCGGACGTTTGGCGGTAAGCCGGCCGCGAACGTGCCACCAGGAAAAACCAACCCGAACGCGGTTCTTTCAATGGTCGTCCCGAAAGACGGCGCGTTCGTGTTGCTCGAACGCGGAAGTGGGTCGTGCGAGCTTTGGGACGTCGAACGTGGCCGCATTCGTTATGAGGTCAAACGAAAGTCGCCCACGAGTCGCACGGGTTTTTCGGCGAACGGAGCGCGTGCTGTTTACACAAAAATGGCCGACGACAACAGCAACGTCACATTCGACGTGCTCGATGTCGCGGCGGGCAAACTTCTTCGCTCCATTTCCCTTGGTCGGGGCAGTGTTGACGTAATTGCTGTTTCCCCTGATGGCCGTCGTGCCGTGACCTCGGAAGCGCTGGGAAAATTTCACCTTTGGGACCTCGATACGGGAAAACAAATCAGTCAACACGTTTGGCCCATTTCGTCGCCAACGACAGCGTTGACTTTCATGTCGGACAACCATCTTCTTTATGGTGGTTCCGGGCGCCTCGAAATTTGGGACATTACGTCATGGGAACGCATTCGTTCTTTCACGGAAGACAAATCGCAGGTGAGCATGTTGTCGGGCGCCGCAATCGTTGGAGCAGCTGAGCGAGCGGCTGTTGTGGGGTTTGACGGGACAGACACGCAGGTTTGGAATTGGGATTTGTCGCGCCTTGGAATGATCGGTGCGAAAAACATTGGGCCAAACACATTCTTGACATTTCTCGCGCCAAACGCATCTCGCGTGTGGGCACCCATGGGGCTTGGTGTTTCGGTGTGGGAGATACCGAGTTTCGCGAAACGTGACATGAAGCAGTCGCGCGATTCGGCGCGTGATTCGTTTATGGCACTGACGGCGGACGGATCACGATCCATTGTGGGACAAACTATTTCGCGGATCGACGCGCAAACGAAAAAAAAGGTCGACGAATACACATTGTCGGAATGGAACGCCGTGACCGGTGCACAGACCGATAAAATCAGGGTAGACAAAGGCGACAAGACACCTCGGGTCGTGGCCACATCGGCGGACGGACGTTTTGCCGCTACGGCCGATTACGACAGCAAGACGAGGCAGGTCGACATGCGAATTTGGGATGTCGGCAAGGGGGTTCTTGCGCGTTCGCTCGACACGGGCTCGATCAATTATCCGAGCGCCGTGTTTTCGCCTGATGGAAAAGCGATTGCGGTCGTGCACATGGCCACTGCAACGCCAGGACGTCAAATGGTGCAAGTGTTCGATGTCGCCACGGGTGCTGTGCGAATGTCCACGAAGACCAATATATTTGGTTTTGCGATGTCGATAACGTATTCGCCCAACGGACAAACCATCGCGGTTGCGAGTGGAACGATCGAAGTGTTTCAAGCGGATAGCGGCACGTTATTGCACACGTTGCGTGGCGACGCGCAATGGGTTAAGGCCCTCGCGTTTTCCACCGATGGCCGGCATCTTCTTTCGGCAGGCCAAGGGGGCATGGCGGTGTTGCATCGCCTCGACAAACCCGCGTCGGTCACGATGATTGGCGCAGGCGACGATTGGTTGGTGTACGACGCGGATGGTTATTTCGATGCTTCTCGCAAAGGAGGCCGGCTCGTGGCTGCCGTTGATGGGTATCGCGCGTATCGTATCGACCAACTCGCTGTGCGTAACAACCGTCCTGATTTGTTGCTCGAACGAATGGGTCTCGGGACGCCTGACGTGATATCGCATTATCGAGCGCGGTACCAACGTCGTTTGGAAAAACTAGGCATTCGTGACGAATCAGGTTTGCCCACGTTTGGTACGACGCCGGATGTGTTGTTGACGGCGGTCGATGTTGATGGCGCACGCGCCGTGGTTCGTTTCGACGCGACGGCTCGCGGGGCGGATCTTTTGCGCTACAACGTGTTCGTCAATGATGTTCCGTTGTTCGGTGCGGTGGGAAAATCCACCACGGGTCGCGTTCAACATATCGAAGAATCGATTGAACTCGGTGCAGGTCGCAACAAAATCGAAGTCAGCGCACTCGATGCACGAGGTGGTGAATCGCTCCGGGCAGTACGCGTGGTCCAACACAAGGCGAACGTTAAGGGCGATCTCTATTATTTGGGGTTTGGCGTCTCGAAATACAAAAACTCCAAATATGATCTCGGTTATCCGCACAAAGACGTCACGGATCTGGGGGACGTGTTACGTGCGGGGGCGGGAAAAACGTTTGGCCAGGTGCATGTGCAGACATTCGTGAATGAAGCGGCGACGGTGCCGAATATTCGAGCGGCGAAGGATTTTTTGAAAAACGCGCGTGTCGACGATACGGTCATCTTGTTCATTGCGGGCCACGGTCTGCACGCTACCGATGCAGCAGCCGATTATTATTTTGCGACCCACGAAGTCGAACCACATCGATTACCGGAAACAGCAGCACGATTCGACGTCGTCGAAGAATTGCTCATGGGGATTCAATCACGCAAGAAGCTGTTTTTGATGGATACGTGCGAATCGGGCGAACGCGAAACGGAAGATGCGCCATCGGCGGGCATTCCCACGACCAGTGCGCGAACGCTTATCGCCAGGTCCACGCGCCAACTCGAGCTCGACGTTATGCAAGCGACCGCGGTGGCCGGGATTCCGGCGCCCAAACGACGCATTTTCGATCGAGAACGGTACATCTACAACGATTTGTCCCGACGAACTGGGGCGATCGTGGTTTCGTCGTCACGAGGTTCCGAATTTTCCTACGAACTCGATGAAATTGCCAATGGTGTTTTCACGGAAGAGCTGTTGCTTGGGCTCACGACGGATCACGCGGACGAGAATCACGATCGGCAAGTTTCGACGGACGAACTACGCAAATACTTGATGAAGGCAGTTCCGCAACGAACCGACGATCAGCAGCATCCGACGGTAGACCGCGACAATCTCGATGTGAATTTTGCGTTTCCCGTGGTGCCCGAAGCGGCGGCAATCGTCAATCGACCCGATGCCACGCCGCCGTCACGGTCAGCGGAGAAACCTGCGGTTGTCTCCAAACCAATATCGACGCCAGCGTCGACGCCCAAACCACCAGGATGTGCGTGTAGCATTCCGGATAACACTGCGACAACCACTGGGATTCTCGGTACGTTGGTTCTTGCATTGGCCGTGTGGATGCGTCGACGGTTTTGATTGAACAGTAAACAATTGCTACCTCCACATTCGCCATCGTGGATTGCTCGCACGCCTAAATGATTGTCTGTGACGTCGAACAATAAGCTTCCCATGGGGCTCATGGGTGTGATAACGTTTCGGCGTTATGGCAAACACTCGGTTGAATACGGCCCCTCTTGTCATTGCCAGTCCAGCGATCGAGCATCGACGCCCGGGCATCGGCAGTCTGCTCATGCGGCTCGGGGCCGTGGGCTCTGTCGGTCTGCCTTTGCTGCTACTGCTCGTGCCGATATTCTGGCCCCCGGGGTCGGGCGCCTATTCGCCCATTCTCGGGGTATTCGTTCTATTCATTGTGTTCCTTATGTTGATCGCACCCCTTGTGGCGATTGCGGGCGTCATTGTGGCTGCGATATCGTTCCCGCTTTCCTTTCGTGGCGAACTCCGGGCCGAAGATACCGGACTGGTCATTACGCGTGACCAACGCGAAGTGCGATTTGGAAAAGAACGATTCGATGGTGGCATCTTGTTGCCTGGTGGATTCCCCTCGGGGAAACACCCGAAAGTAGCGTTGCATTTAAAAGGTGGCAACGTGATTCACGCGGAGGTAGACGACGCAACAATGGCTTATCGCCTGCTCGATCGGTTGGAGATTGAGCCTGCAAAGCGACGTGTCACCATTGCCCTGGCGTCTCCCGTGAGGCAGCTTTTCGCGGGTTGTCTTAGCCTGCCGATTTCGATTGTGTTTTTCGCGATGCCCCTTGGTTATCTCGTATCGCGCAATCAGCCACCGCAGTGGCCCGTCGTCGGTTATGCATTCTGCGTCTTTCTCTCAATGCTCGTCGTCATGCGAATCGCACGGCCTACCGAAGTGAGTATTGGTAATGACGGATTGCGAATTCGAACTCCATTGCGAGATGAATGGATTCCGTATGATCGCGTTCGGTCCGTCGAAGCGCGAGCAAACGCGTTGTTTGTTGAGCAGGGCGGACCTGGAACCAATTCCCGGCGCAATCGGATCGCGACAGGTTCCGCGGACCTCATGCTCGCCCTGGCAAACCGCATTCGCATGGCCATGGCGCTTGGCTCCAATGGTGACGGTGATACTACTGCCGGTCAGAAACTCGACCCGCAGGGAAAAACATTGGAAGCTTGGAAAAAAGACCTCCAGTTTTTGGTTACTTCGATAGGTTATCGCAAGGCGGGTATTACGCCGGACGCGTTGCTTTCATTGGTTGAAGATCCGGACTTGCCGCTGGGGCAAAGGCTCGGGGCGGCCGTAGCGTTGCGTATTGTCGAGCATCCTGAGGCACGGGAACGTATTCGTATTGCCGCGGATGCCTGCGCCGACGAGGATATGAAGCGTGCATTCGACGAGATCGCAACGGGGGAACTCAGCGAACGGGTTTTTCGCCGTGCTGTCGAATGAATCTCGGCGCGCCTATTTGCTCAAATACATGGCCTGCCAGACCGGCAGAAACACGTAGGCCCCATTCACGTCCTTTGGAGATACGCCGCCGGCTTGCGTGGATCCATGGCCATCCATTGTCGCGGCGGACGTGATCAAACGGTGACTGTCTTCATAAGGAGCCGCAGTCGATTCGACCGATATGGGCATTCCGGCGAGACCCATGTCTTCGAATGATTGCAAGTGACCGGGGTGTTGCGAGTCGGCGGTGTGCGTGAATGCATAAAAGCGTTCTTTGGGCGTGATCGGTGTTTTCTTGAGCCAGGCTTGTCCGGAGTCGAGCGGGCCGGACAAACTTACGACACCATGGACCAATCGATGAAGACCGATGACCGCGGACGAACTGGCGCCGTGTGAAATGCCCGAAATGATGATTTTGGACCATTTGGGTTTGTTGCCGTCGAGGAAATAGGTCCAGTCGCCTTGTGGTATTTGGCCCTGGAGGTATTCGAGGCCCTTGACGACGCGTGTTTCGATGCTGTCAGCAGGCTGAATATCGATGACTGCGTGATGATCGACGCCTTCGAAAGCTTCGAGTCGGCATCCTTCGATATTATCGCCGCAAGAGCCGACTCCATAATCGCTGATGTAACACGGACTCATAACGTGAAAGCCCAATTTGGCGAGCATCTTGTTGTGCTCCATGGAGCCACACGTTCCGGGTTTGCCGGCGCCATGTAAATACACGACGAGGACGCCACGCGAAGCGACAGTGGTATCGAGATACGCGAGTTGCGTATTGAGCACCGCTTTTGCCGTGGGATCCGCGGCGTCTGCGGTGAATTTGGCCTCGTAAAGTTTGGGGTCGACCGTGTCGACATTTGGTCCTGGATCGACCGTGCCACCAGTACCACCCATTCCGCCACTGCCTCCGGTATTTGCTCCGCCGGATCCTCCGGTGTTCGCACCGCTGCCGGTGCTCCCGGTGCTCCCGGTGCTTGTGGTGACGTTGTTTTCGGTGCTTTCGCCCGTGCAGCCGGAAGCAAGCGAAACGAGTAGCGCGATGCAGGGCAATGAAAGACGTGCATGAATGCTCATGGATTGGAAATGCATGGGTGTTTCTCCTTTTTGGGGGGAGAGTAACACAACGGGCGGACATTGTGCCGATGTAATTCAGTGCAACACCTCGCGGGCGTCATATTGCACCGGTGCGAGCGTCTTCGCGCTGGGCAATACAAATGAATTTTTTCGCAACGGATGCTGTTTTTGAAATAGGTTGCCGATTCTCTTTACAAAACGACGCGATTCGAGATAACGTGCCGCGATGCGACCGTCACGCCTCATTCTGTTCGTTCCATTCGTGCTTGCGTTTGCCGCTGGTTCGGGATGTGCCCACACGCATCAGGTGCGTCCGCTTGGCAAAGGCAATGGTGCGGTGCATGCATCGCTCGGCGGTCCGTTCGTGGGGGTATTCGACATCGTTCTTCCCACGCCTATCTTCAGCGTTGGCGGCGCGTATGGCGTCACCGATAACGTCGAGGTGCTCGGACATGTTGATGTGACTGCCGCTGCATTTGGTTCGTTTCATTATGATATGGGCGTCGCATGGCATCCGATTATCAGTGAAAACGGGCTGAAACCGACGATTACTTTTGGCGGAAGTGCACACGTGCTGGCGGCTAGCGACGGCGTGCTCGTGGCTCCGGCGCTGAATTTCGCGTCCGCATGGAGATTGGCGCGGCGTCACCTGATTTATGTGGGCGTTGATGCGGGTCTACCCATTCGAGAACAGGTGGCGTTGCTCGCGGGTCCGTTTCTTGGTGCTGAAGTGCGCGTGGGCAAACGCGTCGGTATTGCTTTGGAAGCGAAATATCTCTCGCCCTGGTACGACACCAATCCGAATGGTCCCAATTGGATTTCGCCAGGCGGGTATGGGTTTGTCTCTGCGTTGCTTGGGGTCAATGTGTACATGGGAGACGTGAAATGAAAACCTTTTTCTGCATGGCGTTGTTTGCGGTCATTGCTGGCTGCGAACCTGTGAACCTCAATTCATTTATCTATCGGGTGAAAGCTGCGCCGCCCGAAGGATACGATCTTTCGACGGCAATTATTCCGGCATTCGAGGAGATGACCATTCAGACTTCGGACGGCGAGGCTCTTTTTGCCGTCTGGGTGCCTGGTGCGGGCCCAAGGAATGACGTCACGCTCATCTATTGCCGCGGGCAAGGCGGCAACATTAGTGACTCGTGGTTGCGTCTCGAGCTGCTTTATCCCACAGGATATAATCTGTTTGTCGTGGATTATCGTGGTTTTGGCCGTTCCACGGGCACTCCCTCCGAGGAGGGCATTCGGATTGACATGCGCGCTGCACGTGCGGAAGTCATAACTAAAAAAGGCGTCGATCCAAACAAGCTGATTTATTACGGACGCTCGCTCGGTGGAGCCGTTGCTATCGATCTTGCGAGTGTCGAAGCACCAACCGTGTTGATTGAAGAGTCCACATTCACGTCCATCCAGGCGCTCATCACGGATGGCGCATATGCGGACGTTCCCGTTTCGGCGATATCGACCGAGCATTGGGACAACCTCTCGAAAATTCCGGCGATCACTTCGCCGTTCCTGGCAATGCATGGCGATGTGGACGATTATGTGCCGCCGAAGTATTCGCAGCAGCTTTATGATGCGCATCCCGGCCCGAAGAAGCTCGTCTGGGTGACTGGTGCAGATCACTCCAACGTGCCTGTGGTGTTGGGCAAAGAAAACTACAGCCAGCTGATTACGGATTTTGTGGGCAAAACCATAAAGTAGCTTGAATGCCGAGCACGACGCTTGGATCGTCCACTCACCGCCGCCATGGCGTAAGTCCAAGGTTTTGGCAACGGTTGGTCATCCAAGATGTTGGGGAACAGTGCCCACGACTTTCGCCGTTCATTTCCTTGCTTCCGTCTGCAAAGTGAGCGATTCTGCCGTCGATGACCCTTTCTCCCGAACCGTTCCGTATGCGTGCAGGTCGCGTCATCGTCGACGCTGCTTGGAATGCACTTTCCCGCGGCACACGCTTGTTGCCGATGGCACGTCCAGAACGCCATGGAGTGACGTGTCAGTACGACATTCCATACGTCGAAGGTGGCGAGAAACATCATTGGCTTGACGTCTATCGACCGGCGGTACCGCGTGAACCGCTTCCGGTAGTTTTGTATATCCATGGCGGAGGTTTTCGCATTTTGTCGAAAGATTCGCATTGGGGTATGGGTCTGGCGTTTGCCAAACGCGGTTACGTGGTTTTTATGGTCAATTATCGATTGGCGCCGAAAAATAAGTTTCCGGCGGCGGTTGAAGACGTAGCAAAAGCATTACAATGGGTGGGCAAAAACGCGCACGAATATGGTGGAGATGCCTCACGTTTGGTTCTTGCCGGGGAATCGGCTGGGGCAAACTTGGCGACGACGTTGGCCGTCATGAGTTCGTATCGTCGGGATGAACCTTTTGCTCGCGCCGTGTATGACGCCGACTTTCGACCGCGGGCCGTCATTGCGAAGTGCGGTATTCTTCAAGTTACCGATTCGGAACGTTTTGCACGGAGGAAACGCATTTCACAATTTCTTGATGATCGGATTATGGAAGCAGGACAAGCGTATCTTCCGACGGAACCCCTGCCCGGTAATCTTATCGATTTGGCCGATCCTTTGGTCGTGTTGGAACGCGGCGTGCATCCAGATAGGCCATTGCCGCCTTTCTTTTCGAGCGCCGGGACCAAGGACCCGATTCTGGACGATACGCGCAGACTTCACGCGGCATTGGAACGTTTGGGCGTCCGTTCGGAAGTTCGGTATTACCGCGGCGAAATCCACGCGTTTCAAGCATTGCATTTTCGTCCGAACACCCGCGCGTATTGGAAAGAAATGCACGGATTCTTGAAGGACGTCGTGAGGTGATTGAGTGGACGGCTGCTTGACAGAAGAATACCGGAATACGAATATGCAATGATTTTTAATGAAAAACAGGCGTGGGTAAAACTCGTCGACTACGGGCCGGACAAGCCCGCGACAGTGTAGCGCCAATCGTTTTTATTCGTCGTGTCGGTCGTTCATTTCTTCTTTTGCGGCAGGGACGGCGCATCGATGAACAAATACAGATTGACCACGCCGTCATGGTGCCAGCCCGAAGCATCTTCACGACTGCGCAACATGAAGCCAGCATCGAGCCGCATGTTGGGCCAAAGTTGTCGACCAATGCCAATTTCGGCACGATTTTGATTCAAACCGAGGCCCGAAAGATCAACGAGCACTTCATCCCAGACAAACGGAATGGTCCGCCAGTGCTTGGGCGCCAAGTTGATTCGGAGCTGATTGCGATAGCGGTAGCGTGTTTCTTTTTCGCGGAAACGCACCTCGAAACGATTTCGATCATTCCACGTGAACACGCCGAAACGCCCGAACAAATTCGGCTCGACCTCGAAACGAGTTTCCTGATCGAATAGGCCGGAGGCCAGACGATCCGCATAAATCGTCCCATGCAGCCCCACGAACAAGTAATTGGTCAAATAAAACAAGGGGCCTACACGCAAAAATGACTGCGCCAAACCATTTGAACGGCCATTGATACGAGCGTCGGCGAACGTGCGAATGTCGATACGTGGAAACCCGGGTTTTTCCGTGCGAAGGACAGGAATGCTGTTTTCTATCCACATCCAGGCTTCTTGATCGGCGTGCGCCAAGGAAGGCCAAGCAACGGTCATTACGAGCGCGCCGAAATACGGACCGAGTTTCATAGGCTGGACGAAAGCATGACCGCAGCGGCTCGTCAAGAAATACTCGAACGCCGAACGGCCTGTCGGCTGCTAATGATACGACCTTTGAAAAACATACTCTTGATGCCAGTTGTTGACGTTAACCACAACGTCGAATACTGGAATCGGCTTCGCGACAGACCCTGAACCGTAAAACCGGCCATTCTATCGTATTTCATGTAGAGCGCGTTCCACAGGCGTCGCGAGTATTGCGATGCGTCGGTCGGACTTACTCGGCACACGATGTACGCTTCCGTCTTTCCTGGCATCGCCCCGCTCGCGACGCTTGTTGAACACCCTCTTACGTTGCGACCACTCCTCATTCAACGTCGTCCGAGACCAATGCATGATAATGGAAGGCAGGTGTGGGTGAAATTCGTCGACGATGTGCTGGAGAAGCCTGCGACAGTGTAACCACAGTTGCGCCGAAGCCGCGTGAGGCGCAGATCGTCATTCTCCCTCCACATCTCTATTGACACAACTGCCCTGACTGGCTTGCCATGTCCCTCGCGTTTGGTACACCCCGCGCGCACGACAACGAGGAAAACGTCGCTATGTGGAGTCCGGAAGGTCGCAAAGAGAACGCGAAAGAGTTGCGAAAGATCGGCGACAAAGTGCTGCGATATCGGCAGCTTTGCGATCGTTTCGCCAGCTACTTCCAGCCCGACAGTGACAGCGCGCGGCAGCTTCGGCAACTGCGTGGACGGCTCGAAGATCTACGCGCTCGCGCGGCGGATCGTGAAAAACGCCTCGCCAAAGGTGTCGTCAAGATCGGTGTGGTTGGTCTGGAAAAACAAGGCAAAAGTGCCTTTCTTTCCGCGTGGTTGAAGAGCGAGAAGCTCCTTCCCAGTGAGGCCGAACGTTGCACCTGGAGCACCACGGTCATCGAACCTGGTCAGCTCGGACAATACGAAGCCACCGTGACGTATTACGCCGAAGCGGACTTCAAAAATCGCATCCAGAGCTACTTCGATGCGATCGAACCGGGCAGCGTCGAACGCTGGGTGGGCCTCAATCAATCCGAGATCCTTCGTATGAAGGCTGTTTTCAAGGCGCGCGAAGGATACGACATCGACGATTCCGATCGAGCTGGGCGTCGTGAACAAGCGGCGTTGGCTGAACTCAATGACATTTCCGCGGGTTTGTCCGAGATCAAATCCCGTTTGGGCAAGACAGCCGAGAAGATTGTCGCAACGAACGTCGACGAACTCGCCGAGAAAATTCGCCCGTTCATCGCGCTGAAAGATACGAAAAACGGCAATCGGCCGTATCCCGGCGTGCGCGCGGTCAAACTCGTGACCGTGACGATTCCCGTCGAAGGTGCGATGCCCGGGGTCGAACTGATGGATCTGCCAGGTATCGATGCACCTTCGGACAAGGCTCGGCGCGACACCGAAGAGGCCCTGACAAACGATGTGGACGTGACGATCTTCGTCAAGGACGTCACGCGTCCGTCGCTGGTGCGTAACGAAGTCGAACTGCTGCGCATGGCGCAAACATCCGACCGCAGCATCTCGCTCAAGGATCGTATTTTCGTGGTGCTCACGAAGGTTGATTTGTTCGATCACCCGGACGAAAACGGCAATTGGCACTGGTCCTTGGCGGCGCGAAACTTCCGCGAACAAGGCGTCGATCGAATCTTCCCGTACTCCAAGATTTGGGCGCATCAAGGCGTTGACATGCAGCATCCGGTTGCTCGGCAGCTCATGGATTTTTTCGGCACGACGACACCTGTGACGGGCCTGGACAAACTCAAGGAAGCCGTCGAGCGGTATTTGTCGACGGACGTCGAAGCCTTGGATCGCAAGGTTACGGGCACGATCAACGCGGAGTTTGGCGAGGTGGAAGCGTTGCTTCGCGGGGTGCTCGTGACGGTCAAGGATGGCTTGAGTGATCGCGAGTTCGAGCGGCGCGCGGAACAAGTTTTCGACATGCATTATGAGCACATACGATCGGGCGAAGATCCGGTCGGCCTTTTGCCCGAGATTCGCAAGGGTTTGTCCTCGTTCATGGACCACGAAATGAGCGATTCGCAGCGGGCTGCGCGGGCGTTGCGGGCTGATGCGCGCATCGATCAGATTCGCGCGGACTTGTTGGCGCGGCTGACGCCCGAAGAGGCGGAGGCGAAGCGGCGTCAGATGCCGAGTCCTGGGCTGATGAACGAGACGGCGGTCGAGATCGAGATGCGTAAGCAGATGCGTGAACGTGTGGCGTCGCGCATCGCGGGGTTGGGTGAAGATTTTCGCAATACGGCGCGGGAGAGTGTCGAGCGGATGCTTCACGAAATGTTCATTGTGGCCAATTTTGAAGGCGGAAGGCTGGATTTTCTGCTTCCGAGTGGAAAAGGCCTGATTGAACGAATCGATGTATTGGGGCGTTCGGGGCACGTATCGGAAAGCGTCGTGCGTTATCAGAACAACGAAATGGCGAAAGCTGATGTCGCGTTCGAGGTGTTGTCGCGGTATTTTGCGCGGCAAATCGTGGACATCTTGGATGCGACGGATCCGGGCGATCGTGAAATGCGCGAGCGTGAAATGCGGGGTCTCGAGCAATTCTTCGGGATGGGTATTGCGGACAAGGCCCAAGCTTCGGCGACGAGTGGCGTGACGAGTGTCGTTGGACAGGTGAAGGCGAAACTTGGGTTTGGCGAGGAACCGGCACAACCTGGCCAAGAAAAACCAGCTGCGATTGGCGGGTTTCCGACGGCGGGAGCGGCGATGCCGGTGTCCAAGGCTGCTACGGCCGCGCCTGCGGCTGGGTCTGTGGCGGCAAAACCGACGCAAGCACCTACGAGTGGACGTGACTGGACGAAGATGATCACGCGAGTGCGTCAAGACGTCGACCGCATTTGCGACTTTTTGGAAGCATTGGCCAAACACCCTCGCGGATTGCAAAAATATCACGAAGAAGCGGTGCGTACGGTGCACGATTCGTGGCTCGATCGCGAGGGAGAACAATCGTTGCGACGTTGGGTGCGGAGTGAGTGTTCGCGGATTTGGCCGAATAAGTTTGCGGCGATTGAAGCGGAAAAGGATCGGGCGCGAGCTGATATTGCGGCGCTCGAAGAACTGTTTGGTGGTTCGCCGTCACCTGCAGTGGTTCCGTCGAATCAGACGGCCTCGGACGGGAGAATGAACCGTGAGCCATGATCTCGGACGTTTGTCCAGTTACGTGCGGTTCTATCAAACTGTGGTGAACCAAATTGGTGCCGCTTATCAGAACGTTGCGCGGACCCATGGGGAGATGAAGACTGCCCTCGAGCCGTATGCGCAGCCTTTGGGGCCCGTGGGGTTTGCCGCACTTGATGCGGCCATGGGACAACCGAGAGCTTATCGTGACGAATTTGGCGCGTTATGGTGGCCCGTCGACGAAAAAGATCTTTCGGATCTGAACGACATTTACGAAGTCGTGGGTCGTTTCCGTTTTCAAGGCGACGACAATACGAATTTGCAACACGTCCAATGGTTGGTGGCAGGGGCGCGTAATGAAATTGTCGTACAACGAGCCCGTCTTACGGATTTGCGTGAATTATCGGCAAAGTCCAGAGCTGCGGCAGCGCGCATTCTCGCGGCAGAACAAGCTCGTGCTGCATCGGAACGTACGCGCAGACTCGCGGAATTCGAGCCTATGGCGGAAACCGCGGTGACGAGGGCCAAACAAACGTTCGATGCGGTGAAGGCTGTGCCTTTTCCGGACTTGTCGGCAGCGGAAACGGCAGCCGAGGAATATCGTAAATACGCAGTGCGTCTCGACCAAGTGTACCAAACATGTTTGCCGTTTTTTCGCAAATCGATCAGCAATTTGTATGCGTTCGTCGAATGCGAACCGGGGGCGTCGTGGCCGGAAACGTTGCCACTGACGAAAGAAATGCCTCCGGAACTCGTGACCGTGCCGCCGGCGGGATCGGAAGAACTCACGAAAGCGCGGGCGAGCGTGAATGTTTTGGCTGAAGAAGAAATCACGTTGGGACGAGCGCGTGACGCGGTGGCGACAATGGCTGCGCGTGTCGAGGGGGAACTTGCGGCGGCACAAATGAAAGATGCCGAGGTGGGGCAAGAAATCGTTACGGCGCATTTGATTTTGGATGCGTGTTTGTCGCGGGAACAAGCGGAAGGTTTGACCCGACAAATTGAAGCATTGGCCGGACAGCGGGCGGAGCGGGTGGAAGCGACGGGCGCGGTTTTGGCGAGGCAACGACAGATCGAGGCAGCCGGTAAGCTGCTCGAAGAAGAATTGCGGCGTCGAGGGCAGGAGTTGATGGCGCTCGAAGCGGAGACGACGGCGTTACGCAAAGACGAACCGGTGTTATTTGGCAAGGACGAATGGCGAGGGCGGGTAGGGACGCTCGACGAACAGCGCACGACGCAGCAGGGAATCATCACGCAACGTACGGCGGCGCTGCATCAAGCGCAGATCGAATATTCGAGCATTTCAGTGGAGTTGCAGACGGAACAAGCGAAGCAGGCGTTGCTCGAACGGCAGATAGCGGAGGCGCAGGGGAAACTGGGGCAATTCGAGGCATTGGGGCGCGAGATTGGCAACAAGCTAGGTTCGTCGCGGCCGTCGCGTAATGTCACGTCCGAGCGGGCACGCGATGCGATCATGACGTTGCACCAGGCGAAAGCGGAGCTTGGCGAGCGTATTGAAAAATGTCGTGTGGAGATGCGGCATCAAAAGGACGAGGCCGTGCGAGTGCTGGCGCGTGTGAAGCAGATTGGCATCGAGCGGCAACACGTGACGGCGATGGTGCAAAGTGCTGAGGTTGCGGCGACGCAGGGGCGGGAAGCGGCCATGCGACAGTTGGCATTGGAGCGCAAAGCGGGCGTCGAGCGGCATATTGGCGAAGTGCTGGGGACGCTCGAGAAATCCGTGGCGTTTATTGGGGCGGTATTTATCGATCCTGCGCGGGACGTGCTTATCAAGGCGACGGAGCCGCAAGCGGAGGCATCGGCGAATGTGCTGGCAGCAGCGGAAGCTGTGGCGCCTGTCGTGGACAAACTGTACGCCGAATTCGAGTCGGTGCTGTTGGCCGAAGATGCGACGCTGGGGCAGATTCAGCGTGAATTTTGCGATGTCGCGATTGATGCGTGCAGAATGGCGTGGGGCGGTTGAGAAAGAGCTGCTTTTCCCCCTTTTATGAAAGCCGGGCACGTTCTCGCTTACGCTCGAACGGCCCTTGTCAGTGCAAGAGTCGGGCTCGCTTCGCGACCCGACTCTTGCACTCTCGCCAGTTTACGATGGGGGCTACGCCCCCATACCCCCGAGATCGTTGTGATCCGCTTTCATCTCTGGTGGGTGAGGCGCAAATAGCGGGCAAATCCTCGTAGACACCATCTGAGGTAGATTTGCAACAGCGCGAATGCCATTGCGCAACAAAAAGATGATGCGTTGACCTTGCGCGGAGGCGTGAGATTCGATAGAACGACCGGGCGCATTGGCGCACTTTGCTTAGGTCACGTAAGGCATTTCGGGATATGCAGGGAAACGAGCTTGTAGCGGTCACGCGTCCTTTCGCTCGTGAGGACCGGTTCCGCAGTGTATTGCACGTCGTATCGACGTTTGGTTTGCTCGCGGCGGCCACGGCCGTAGCGGCGATGGGTCCGCATTGGACAATACGCGTCGTTGGCGGTGTGGTCGAGGGATTGCTCATTGTGCGGGCGTTTATTTTGGCGCACGATTTCCAGCACGGGGCGATTCTACGGAAGAGTTTGCTCGGGCGAGTTATTTTTTCGGTTTATGGGGTGCTTGTGCTGACGCCGCCGCGGGTTTGGCGCGCGACGCACAATTACCACCACGCGCACACGGCGAAAATCGTCGGAGCTCAGATTGGTTCATACCCGGTCATGACCGTGGAAATGTGGCGGCGTGCGCCGCGCGGCAAACGTCTCGCGTATGCGTTTGCCCGACACCCGCTCAATATGTTGTTCGGCTATTTGACCATTTTTTTGGGTGGCATGTGTATTGGTGCGTTCCTGCGTAATCCTCGGGAAAATTGGGATTCCGCCATCGCCTTTGTTCTGCATGTCGTTTTGTTGTCTACAATTACGTATTTTTTCGGCTTTCAAATGACGCTGTTGGTGCTCGTCGGGCCGCTCTTCATTGCTTGTGCCGCGGGTTCGTATTTATTCTATGCGCAGCACAACTTCCCGGATGTTCACATGCAGCCGCGCCAAACCTGGACGTTTACTCGTGCCGCGCTGGAGTCGTCGAGTTTCATGCGTTGTGGCCGTCTCATGAGCTTTTTCACAGGCGACATTGGGTATCACCACGTCCACCACCTCAATGCGGTGATTCCGTTTTATCGTTTGCGTGAAGCCATGGCGGCCATTCCGGAGCTACAAGTCGAACCACAAACGAGTTTATCCTTGCGGGACATTCGGGCTTGTTTCGCGCTCAAGTTGTGGGATCCCCAGGCGGGGAAAATGGTGGGTTTTCCGAAGGAATGAGGCCGAGGGGGCCTATCAGGCCGCTCGCCAGCCTGATAAATATCCTCTGAGTCCTGCAAGGTACTGCTCGATGCTCCCACGGACGAACCCATTGAGTATCCGCTGATTTTTGGCCCTCGCGCAGCGGTTGGAGAATAGACGGGGCCAAACCGAAAGTTTGTCGAAAAATGGTTGGTCACCGTGACGCGCATCTGCTAGAGCGGAGGCATGTCGATTCACCACGCATTCGAGCGGCCGCGTGAGCATCAGCCAGCGCGCACGCCGAAACGCGAGCTGACCCGGGATGACTTTCCTTCCGAAGAACCATTCGAGGAACACGTGGGGCAAACCCGTCGCCACTTCAAAGCGTGCA
>JANORL010001497.1:0-8167 GCA_031415295.1 Polyangiaceae bacterium
CACGAGCTCCACGCGTTCCCGCACGACAACCTCGACCGGCTCCTGCGCGCGTTCAGCGCCGTGACCGTCGAGGACGTGCAGCGCGTGGCGCGCGAGCACCTCTTCCCCGACACGAGCTGCCTCGCGGCCGCCGGACCGGTGAAGAAGAAGGAGCTCGAGCAGCTCCTGCGCGGCTGACGCACTCGAGCTGCGCAGTTCGAACCCACACCCGTGCGCACGTGTGGGTACGCCGGCCGTACGGACCAGCGCCTACGATCGTGGTCACCATGAAAACGATCTCCATGAGTTCCGTCGTGCGTTGGATGAACGTCGGCGAAGTTTGTCCAAAGTGAGCGGCGATATTGTTGTCGCTACACGTGGAGGCGACGTTCCGACGGCAGGCGATTTGGATGCGGCTCGGCATGCGCGAAACGCTGCATGGATTGCCGTTCGGCGTAGTTTGTTTGGATCTCCCTCAACAGAATCGAATGCCGATGTGGCGACATTTCGTGCCCCGTCGATGATGAACGTATTCGAATCGCTCAGCGAATACGAAGCAACGGTGCGACGTGCCGACGAAATTGCCGATCGACTGTTTCGCGAGGCTGACCGAGTGGCGAGCATTTCTGCATTGTCGATACAAAGGGACAATCTGGCGAGCGAAATTACGGACCTCGAACGTCGTCGTGACGTATTGCAAAAAGAACGCGAGGAATCGTGGTCACGCTGGGTCGAGGTGTGGAAGCCGAGCGGAATCAAGCCGTCTGCGCCTTCGGAAATGAAGGATTTTCTCGTCGTGTACGCGCAACTCGTGGATGACGTGTTTCGATGGCGTGACGCAGAAGCAGCTCTCGCGGCGGATAGAAATCACGCGGCGGACCATTCGAAGGAATTGGCATCGGTTCTTGCCGATACGTTGCCATCCGAAGGTTTGGCGCGGATCATGGAGCGTGCCGCAGCGGCTTGTGATCGTGAAGCGCGTGCCCAAAAAGAGCGCGAAGCTCATGTTCGGGACCTAGAAAAAGCGGCTGCCGAGGTTCACGACAAACGGCAAGTGCTCGAACGCGAAACAGCGGATATCGAGCATTGGGCGACGCTTTGGGAAAAGGCGCTCGTCGAAATGCTTTTGCCGGTGGAAACGGGGCCGGCTGAAGTCGAAGAGACGCTTGGTGTGCTCGCGGAAATTGGAAAACGCGTGCAAGATATCCAGGACAAACGACGCCGGCTGGCAAATATCGAGCAAGACGAAGTGTCGTTTCGCCAGCGGACAATCGAAATGGCGGAACGTTTGGAAGATCCAATTGC
This sequence comes from Polyangiaceae bacterium, assembly GCA_031415295.1. GTDB lineage: Bacteria > Myxococcota_A > Polyangia > Polyangiales > Polyangiaceae > Polyangium. The sequence goes on from JANORL010001497.1 coordinate 1,285, forward strand.
CGATGTCACGGTGGAAGTGCTCGCGGCTTCACTTGTGGATCGCGCGGAGGCGGCGAAGCAAGACAACGTCAAACGGCGAGCTTTGTTGCAGCAACTCGAAGGTAAACGGCGGGAATTGGCGGAACTTGGTGCGTTTCGCAAAACGGCGGAAAGTCAAATTGAAACGTTGTGTTTAATGGCGCGCGTATCGTTGGCGGCGGATCTTCCACAAGCCGAGGAGCGATCCAAAAAAATTCGTGAATTGCGTGCGTCGTTGGCGAATCTCGAACGTCAACTATTCGACTTGGGCGAAGGTATAACGCTCGACGCGCTCGTTGCCGAATGCGAAGGTTTGTCGGTGGATTTGGTAACCGAGCAACTGGCGGCTATTCAAGAAAAGATGACTGCGGCAATGGATGGCAAAGCGAAGGCCGATCAGGACCTTGGTGGTGCCATCCAACGATTGGCGCTCGTGGATGGTAGTGGTCGAGCTGCAGAAGCAGCGGAAGAAGCCGAGCAACATTTGGCGACGATGGCCATACTCGTCGAGGAATACGCGCGGGCCAAATTGGCGTATCGCTTGCTGGACGACGAAATCAAGCAACATCGTGAAAAGAATCAGGCGCCGATCATTCGTCGTGCGTCGGAACTTTTCGAGCGCCTTACGCTCGGGTCGTTCGTTGGTATTCGTGGCGATGACGAGGGGGACGATGGTAAACCCGTGCTGACGTGTGTTCGTCCTGGTGGAACGCGGGTTTTGGTCGAAGGACTCAGTGATGGCAGTCGCGATCAGCTTTTTTTGGCGTTACGCATTGCGAGTCTCGAACGGCATTTCGAGAACAATGAGAGCATTCCCTTCATCGTGGACGATATTCTCGTGAACTTCGACGATGCGCGTTCTCGGGCGTCGCTCGAGGTTTTGGGCGAACTTTCCCGAAAAACGCAAGTGTTGTTTTTTACGCATCATGCGCGCGTGGCCGAGTTGGCGAAGGATGTGGTATCCCCGGCGGAGCTTTCTGTACACAATCTCAATGAATTGTCGCAACATGCGCGAATGCGATCCACCGATTCGGCGATGGTGGGATGATTGTAGCGACATTGAGCATCGACGCAGATTCGTGTATACTGCGGTTATGCGAATGTATCGTTCCTGTTTCGCGCTCCGTTTTCCGTCTCTGCTCGCTCTTTCGTCGCTCGTGACGGGATGTAGTGACGACGTTTCCCAAAAGCTGCCCGCGTTGACCATCGCTTGGGAAGATTGCGGGGGCGGATTGGAATGCGCGAATTTCGATGTGCCTTATGACCATGACGCCCCGGACGGTCGTGTGTTCAAATTGCCATTGATACGTCGTCCAGCGAAAAATCCCGATGTACGAATTGGGTCATTACTGGTCAACCCTGGAGGCCCTGGAGGTTCGGGTGTGTCGTTTGTCAAAGCCGCGTGGCTCATCATGCCGCAGGCCATTTCCGAGCGATTCGACCTTGTTGGTTTCGACCCTCGAGGCCAAGCGGGGAGTACGCCCGGAATCGATTGCATGGATGACCTTGCCGCATTCATTGGGTTGGATCCAACGCCGAGTGACACGGCGGAGATTCAGTACATTGAAGACGAGTCGGCGGCATTCGTGGCGGGATGTAGTGCGCGAAGTGGTGAGCTTTTGCCGTTTGTCGGAACGGATAACATCATTCGGGACATGGATCTGTTGCGAGAAGCGCTTGGAGACGAAAAGCTAACGTATTTGGGTTTTTCTTATGGAACGTTTCTCGGGACGATGTACGCCGACCGTTATCCTGATCGCGTGCGTGCGTTGGTGCTCGACGCGGCGCTCGATCCGATGCTGGATGGAGCCACGTTTATTGAAGGGCAAGCACGGGCATTCGAGGCTGAACTCGAAGCATTTTTTGATGATTGTGCGGCGACGACGACGTGTGTTTTTAATTCGGGAGGCGATCCACGCGCTGCGTATGATGGGATCATGGCGTCTATTGAAGCTTCGCCGATGCCTGCGATGGGCACGAATCGATTCGTGGGGCCTGGTGAATTCTCGTACGCGGTGTCGTCGCCGCTGTATCGACCTTCCCAATGGAAGAAGCTTGCGGAAGCATTGGCACAGGCGGCGACGGGAAATGGTGCAGGGCTTTTGTCCATTTCTGATGGATACGTTGCGCGCAACAAAGACGGCACATATGGGAATGAAATAGAAGTGTATTATGGCGTGTTGTCGCTCGACGCGCCATTTCCAAAAGATGTTACCGTTTATGAAACATTGACGAAAAAGCTAGAAATGGAAGCGCCTCGTTTGGGGGCGTATTTCCCATTTACGGCGTACGCATCGGGGCAGTGGCCCGTATCGAGTTGGCGTGAACCTGGGCCAATATCGGCGACGGGGTCGGCTCCGATTTTGGTTGTGGGATCGACGAGTGATCCGGCGACGCCGTACGCGTGGGGTGTTTCGTTGGCCAAACAATTGTCGTCGGGCGTGCTGATTACGCGTAATGGCCATGGCCACGTGTCCTTTTTGCGGGACAATACGTGTATCGACGCAGCCGTAACGGATTACTTGGTGAACTTGAAGGTGCCTGCGGCTGGAACGGTTTGTCAGTGAGTGTTTGCCAAGGTACGTGCGCCGACCCCGTGCGAACTCATCAAAATATTTCCGGGCACCAAGGAGCGCGTGTCGACCGGAAAAGGCGATCGGCTTTTTCGAGGGCGTGTTCGTTTTTCGCTTCGACAGCACCGACATCGGCCATTCGTGAAAACGAAATGCCTCCCAAGTACGCCGAGCCGAGGGAGGAAATGGGCAGGTGAATATCTGCATGCTCGTGTGTGCGGGAAACCCTTCCCGTTTGGCCGTTCAAAAGAAATCGGCCACTGTTCCAGGGGCACATTGCATCTTCAATCTCGAGCACGATTGATTCGGGAGAGGAATAAGCTCGAGCGGCGAGTGCCGATTCAATGTCGACGATACGCACCCAGAGGGCATCGTACGTCGAATGGTGCGCTCGGCGAGGTTCGGCGAGCAGCAAGAAGAGCGGGTGATCCACGGGGAGATTCGCGGCTTCGATACGCTTGGCCAGGTCGAGATCGCAGAGATATCGCCAGGCGACGTGAGTACCTTTCGGTGTTGCGCCAATGGCTTCGATCACTTTAATGGTCGTCACGGGAATGTCATTTGATTCGATGGTGAGCCGCACGCGATAAAGCGCATAAGCTTCGTGATTGCCGTCGACATTAAAAACGACGCGTTGGAGGGGACCGAATCCGGCGCGTACGGACTCGATATCGAGTAGTTTGCGATTTCTCCACCACGATTCGGAGCGTGACGGCATCCCTGGGGCGATCAATCGGGCGCGATCCCAAAGCGTGGGCATGATGCTGATGGCTTCGTCGTCGTTTACGAAACGCGCTTCAAAGGCCGGCGTTGGGCTGACGAATGCCGACCTGTCTCGTTCAATGGATACGTCGCCAGCAAAAGATGCCACGCCGTAGCCGTAACGGCCATAGATGTTGGCTTCCGAGGCCCACAATGCGGCAATGGGTTGTCCGTGTCCGCGAGCTTCGTCGAGGTGCCGACGCATGAGGGAGCGTAACACGCCGCGTCGGCGGTGTGTTGGCATGACGGCGACTATCGTGAGTCCTGCGGTCTTGACCGTTCGTCCCCCGGTCGTACTCATGTCGAATGCGAAAACGCCAGCGGAACCAACATGGTTGTCGCCATCGAATGCGGCAATTCGCGTATCGAGTTCGACGACACGTTTCATGTATTCCAAGCGTTCCGGGGAATACGCCGAGCCGAAAGCGGCAGCAATGGGCCGGAGGATGTCTTCGAGACGTTCTGTTTCCAGGAGGCGAATGTCGATCGGCATGGGCGCGACCCTACCATGACTGCGGTTGTTGCCGCATTTTTTTTGGCCGCTATGGTGGTGTTCGTGGCAACGTCGCGTTCGAGTGACCTTGTTATGCGTCGATTCTGTCTTGACCGTTCCGGGATCATCTGGTAGGGCGCAAACGGTGCTCGATACTGGGGGGTGACGAGGTGCAGCGAGATGGCCAATTTCTTCACCGATAACCAGGATATGCGTTTTCATTTCGAGGAGGCGATTGATTGGGCGCCGCTCGTGGAAATGAGCGAACTGGGATTTCGCGGCGAAGGTGGGTTCAAGACACCTGAAGAAGCGGTTGTTTTTTATCGGGAGGCCATGGAATCCGTTGGGGAACTTGCGGCGACGCAGATTTCCACGCGTGCGGCACAGGTGGATCGGGAAGGTGCACATCTCGCGAGGGGCGAAGTGGTCGAGCAGCCAGCGATGACGGCAATTTTCGAGAGGCTCAATGCTGCGGAGTTGCATCGCATGTGTTTACCGCGGGAATTGGGAGGTCTCAATATTCCGCTGCTCGTCTATTTTCTTTCTGGGGAAATGATTGCGCGGGCCGACGTATCGGTCATGACGCACCATTCGTTTCATGGTGGTATGGCCATGGCGATGCTCGCGTTTTCCATTCATGAAGGAACCACGACATTCGACGGGTCGCGTATTGTATCGACGCGTTTTTCCAAATACATTGAGGAAATGGCGCGGGGGGAAGCTTGGGGATGCATGGACATCACCGAGCCGAATGCGGGCAGCGACATGGCGGCATTACGTACGCGAGCGGAAGTTGGTCCTGACGGACGGTTTTACCTGACTGGTCAAAAGATCTTCATTACGTCGGGACACGGAAAATATCATTTCGTTATTGCGCGGAGCGAAGAAGAGACGGATTCGGACGATCCGTTTTCGGGGCTGGGCGGGTTGTCGATGTTCTTGGTCAAGGCGTACGAAGATCGTCCTGATGGCACGCGTGAACGATTCGTGACGATCGATCGTGTCGAGGAAAAGCTTGGGCATCATGGATCGGTGACGGCGGCGCTTTCTTTTGACCGAGTGCCGGCGGAATTGATTGGCAAGCGGGGAGAAGGTTTCAAATACATGCTCATGCTGATGAACAACGCGCGAATTGGCGTGGGGTTCGAAAGTATTGGGCTGGCCGAAAATGCGTATCGATCGGCGCTGGCTTATGCGCGCGAGCGACATTCCATGGGCAAACCCATTTCGCAGCATGAAATGATTGCCGACATGCTCGATGAAATGAACACCGACATTCAAGCATTACGAGCGTTGGCGGTGGAAGCGGCTTGGTGCGAAGAGATTGCGCAAAGACGCCTTCTTTTTGGTCGGTTTGTCGGAGGAACGGGTGGAGACAAGGATCGCGAAGTGGTACGGTTGCGCGCTCGTTCTCGTCGCCTGACGCCTTTGTTGAAGTACCTCGCCGCGGAAAAAGCCGTGGAAATTACGCGTCGAGCCATACAGATTCATGGCGGCGTCGGGTATACGAAAGATTATGGCGTCGAAAAACTCTTGCGCGATGCCCTCGTGATGCCCATTTACGAAGGAACGAGTCAGATTCAATCGCTCATGGTGATGAAAGATATGCTGACGGGGGCGATCAAGCGTCCCAGCGAATTTTTGTCGCGTATTGCGGAAACACGGCTCGCGGCGTTACGAGCGCCCGAGGTCCTCGATCGGCGCGTGGCGCGAATTCAGGGTTTGTCGTTGTCGGCGCAGCAGCATCTTTTGACACGGACAGCGGCAGGCAAGTTGCGAGCGTTATCGGATTTGCCGTTGTCGGATTGGCGCAGAGCGCTCAAAAAGGGCTGGGATCCAAAACGGGATTTTTCGCTCGCGATGTTGCATGCCGAGCGGCTCACGCGTCTTTGCGCGGATGAAGCCATTGCAGAAATATTGGTGGCGCAAGCGAAAAAGCATCCGGCGCGACGCGAATTGGCGGAACGATTTCTCGATCGGGCCGAATTACGAGCTCGCGCAGTTCACGAGGAAATCACGACGACGGGCAGTCGTATCCTCGGATTGCTCGGCGCAGTCGATCGGTAACAATATTGACCATTTGCGCTCTTGAGTTACCACACGAACATTACGATCGAGTGGTCGACATGTGTTCGTTTATTCGACGAACGTAGCATTATTTTCAGTGGACGGCCCCTGGTGGATTCGTGTATAGTTGCATTGTCCTGTGCTCAATCTGTCCCTGGTGCATGATGACACGTGTCCAGGGATGAACATCGATTTTTGACTCGTTGGAAACATTCAGGGCGATTTCTGCCTTTGGATTCCTGGTCCGCGTCAATTCACCGGAGATACGCCATGAACAATTCCTTTCCCCGCTTGATGGCAAAACGCTCCTCGAAAACCATTTCGGCGACGCGAATGCGTTTTGCTGCGGGATTCGCCGCGGTGGTGGGACTTGGTGCAGCGGCGGTAACGATGGCGTCGTGTACTGCGGACGATGGACTCCGGCCGCGTGGAGATGTTCTTGGGGCGGGTGGGGGAACGACGGGCGGTGGCGTTGGAACGAGCAGTGGGCAAGTGGACCCGAACGCGCCGTGTGTCACGGGGACGAAAGCGGAATGTCACCAGACGGTAGGCACGAATGGAGATGTGCTCACGTGTTTGCATGGTGAGCGCATTTGTGTTGGGGGTAGTTGGGGACCGTGCGTGGGTGAATTTGCATCGAAGGTGATGCCTGGTGGCAACCAGGCGAGTGATTTGGCACAAGGCGAAACTCACGTGTTCGGGTTGACCGATGCGGGGCCCTGCCAGAACAATCCTTGCGACCCGTATTGCCAGGATTATGAAGAGGTTCCCAATGCGGATGCGGGATTTGTGGTTGTTCCTGAAATAACGACCGTCTGGTATGCTGGCGATTTCGATGATTTGCTTGATGGTTTGCCCGGGGGTTTCCAGAACAAAGGCATCAAAAACCCATGCACTACGGCGCTCGATTGCCAATTCGATTCGCACTGTTTGCCGACGGGAACCAATGGCCGGACGTGTGACGACGGCG
>JANORL010001498.1:0-2416 GCA_031415295.1 Polyangiaceae bacterium
ACCACCCCGAAACGTGAGGGGAATATTGGAAGGACCCCCCAGATTTTAGACGCAATTTCCCCTATCGTAGATTTCAAGTCTGACGCAGTGCGAACAGTACGCCGAACAAAATGCTTCGCAAGCACCAGCTCCGCTGCATTCGAAGAACGTGGATAACGAAAAATTGCACCCGCCTTGGTGGCAATTTGGTTCACTAAGGCAACGCCTTCTTCACCTGTCTGAGCAGATTTCGGATATTTTGTCCCCATTTGCGCTCCAGCTTCCGCCGTGCGTACCAGACTCGCTGCGACCAGTCAACATCGACCATGAACTGTTCGCCGCAAGTACGTGTCGATAGCGATTTTTTACGACTCGCGGACGCACCTTTGCCTCGACGCCGGCAATCGTGAGCGCAGATTCACGCTAGACGCATCGCAGCTCACGCTCGACGCATCTTCGGAAATGGCAACGAGAGTTGCCCAATGGGCACCATCTTGCTTTTCGGTGGCCTCCGTGCCGACAAACCTGCCCTTGCCAAACCTTCGCTATCGACGTGAGTGTTTGTCTGAAATGTTCTGGGCCGATAAAGTGGCGTCAAGTTGCATCGACGACCGATGCCATACGTGAATACGTACATGAGAAGCCACGCACTTTGGCGCGGTTCGTAAGTCGTTGCGAACTGACCGTTCGTCTCCCACGAAGAGCCGCAATCCCCAGGGCAATGTGCACACCCATTGTCGTATTTGCACCGTCGGCAAGACGTGTTCGGTCAGCCAAACCCCGTGTCGCTCATCCGAAAACCCAAACACGACGGACAAAAGCCCCTCCGGTTGCACGAAAATGCGGAAAGTCTATCGAGTCCGCACGATTCGCAAACCGCTCGAATGAGTCCGTATTCGAGTATTCCGCAACGTAAATACTCATCTACTTCATTCACCACAAACTTCGGCAAACTCCCCAAGCCATCAAGACATGCGCGAAAGATCGCCCAATACTCGCTGGCCACTCGATACGGGACGTCCCATTACGCCACTCGATAGGAATGTCCATACTACGCCTTCGAGCAACATCCCTTCGTTGCTCGAGGTCCTCGTTATCATCGTTTTACTCAGACGCAGCCTTCTTTACCGTGCAGCAACTTGCAGTTTCGGCAACGATGACCTTGCGAACATGTCCCGCCCGAATTTCTCGCCGCGACAACGCCTTTCCAAGGACACGGCATACCCTCTGCACGACGTGCAATTGCCAGTCGTCATGATCGAACTGGCTCATGCACGCCGCGAAATTGCTTGTCTATGGAACCGACCTGCCCCGCACCCGTCGCGAAAGAGCGAGGACACGTCCTTGGAGTCGCCTTTGCGCGGCGCGCAAGTGGCTTGCCAACGTTCTGGCAAAGCTCTTGCGCGGCGCGAAAGTGCCTGACCAACGTTCTGGCAAAGCTCTTGCGCGGCGCGAAAGTGCCATGCCAACACTCCGGCAAAGCTCTTGCGCGGCGCGAAAACCGGTCCGCAAAACGTGGCTACGGGGAGGATCCGTTCGCTGCGTCGCATCAGTATTACCGAATCGAAGGGGATGATGCTAACGAGCGCTGTCGCAATACGAGAATGAATGTGCTTGCAGGGTGTCGCAAAGGAACGTTTGGTCCCCGCAGCACCCATAACATGCTGCGCTCGCCGCATGCGCATAACATCTTTCGGCGCATTCATGGGCAGGTTTTTCGCATTCTGGCCGCATAACGTAACCGCCATCGAGCTCCTCGATTTGTTTCAATTTCTTTGGGCGTTCGCGACAACCTATAACAGTAGACAGAATGAGAATGGCAACAACGAGCACAGGCGATTTTATTGAAGTTTTCATTGCGCCTGTGCCATGATTCTTCTCGCTACGTCTGAATCAATGCAAAGACTCTCGATAATCGCGCTACATACCGAAGTTTCAACATCAGGGGCCGTGAACAGTTCCAATGCGTCAGGTATCGCGGATCAGGCTTTCCTCGTGTTCGCCCGGGTAGAAGAAGCTCGTGCATTCTTAGCTTTTGCTGCGTGGTTTTTGGTCGTTTGCTGCTTGCCAGCAACGTCTTTGAGCAGACCAGGCGGTATCGAGTAGCGAAATCGAATGGCCTCGAGATCCTCAACGTCAGGACTCCACGCTGACGCCACTCGACATTTTCCGCCGGTTCTTTTACAGTCGCCATTCGTCTTCTTCGTCACTTTGATCTCGCTGACGACGAACAGGTCGGATCGCCATTTCGGATTTCGCGCATTGTTGACCTCGCCGATCGTGAGTTCGACCTCGGCACCGTTTTCGCGCGTGCCTTTGACCTCGACGTGAACTTCTCGCCCGTTGCCCGTGCAGAGAAGGTCGTAACCGCGCTTCTTTTTCGACACATCCTCGACATGGAATCCGTTATCTCGATAATGCTTTTCGGCAAGCTCCA
>JANORL010001499.1:0-2499 GCA_031415295.1 Polyangiaceae bacterium
AACCGGCTTGCAAGTCGAATCTCTTTTTAGATGCCTGAGCGATCGCGGGGCCGTCCAGCCCTGGTTACCCGATAGGCAAATGATCGTTATCCCAACGCAGCGGCACGAGCCAGCGAATCTTGCGCCTCGGGATGCTCGATACGAGTGCGAATCTCGGCAGCTTGCTCGAAACGCTCGCGGGCGGCGTCTCGTGCTCCGATGTCGTCATAGGCAAGACCGAGGAGGTGAAGCGCATCGGCCGCACCCCAAGCATAACCGCATTCAGGATCCGTGGAACGATCGAGCGCGAGTTTGGCGTGGCCAATAGCTTCAATGGGGGTTTTGACCGCGATCTCAATACGAGCGAGGGACAACAGAAGGTCGATGGCATAAAGGCCAAAACCATGCGTGTCCGCGAGAAGCAGCCCTTCAGAGGCTTCGGCGTGCGCAAGGTCGGGATGGGTTTCCTGCTCGATTACCGCCGCGAGAAGGTGGGCGCGGAGGATAACCTCCATATGGCCTGTGCGGGCGGTCCACTCGCGAGCGAGAACGAGATAACGGCGGGCTTCGCAACGAGCGTCGGGAAAAACGAGATGACCCAGGAGGGTATAAAGAAGGCCAATGACGTGCCTCCAGCCGTTCCGTTCACACATCGCAAGGTTCTGCCGGCTCTGTTCCAGGGCCCCCGCGCGATCACCAAGTCGGAGACGGAATTGGACCTGCAAAACGCCGACGTACGCGTACAGCGGTTTATCCTCAATACGCATCGCCTCGGCAAAATGTTTTGTTGCACTTGGGATCTCACCCGTCAGAAACGCGGCGGTGGCGAGGTAGACATGGCCGACCTCAATCCCTTTCGAATCACCACTGCCTTTGGCCCCACTAAGCGCCTCTTCCGCGCGTCGCTTCATTGCCGAGAGCTGACCCCTATCCAATTCGACCCTGGCTACGCTCCGGAGACCATGCGAAATGATTCTCGCATGCGGATCCTGCCGAACCATATCAACGGCATCTTCGAAGCAACGTCTGGCAAGGACGAGGTCGCCAAGATAGCGATTAAAAGTCCCCCAATTGTTGACGAGCAGGCTTCGGTGTTGGCCCCGCAGCTCGGGAGCACAACGCGCGGGTGACCTATCGGGCGAGAATGCCTCGAGGATACGTTTTCCGCGCCGATACTCGCCTATCTGCTTCGCTACATTTTCGGCATTTCCCATTTCATACCAATAGAGATCGAATGCCTCCAGCACCTTCCCTGCAAGCCGCGTATGCTCAATCAACGTCTCATAGCGGTCGAGTGTCTCCGTGTCTCTCGGCGGCTCCCCCGGTCGATTCTCGAGGCTAGGCGCGAGCCTTCGCCGAAGCACCTCGTGCACGTCCTGTGGCTTCACTCCAACGAGTTTCTTGAAATAGTCGCGCAGGAATGGGTGAGCTGTGTAAACGAGGCGCGCCCCCTCCCCATAAGAAAACGCCAATCCTTGCTCCACGAGTTTTCGCAAGAGAAGTTGAAGCCGTGCCTGGTTCGCACCGGCCAATACGCCCGCAATCTCTCCGCCCGCATCCACCAATGCCGCGAGCAACTCCACGCCGATTCCTCGATGGAAAAACGAAAGCCGCGCCATCAACTCACGCTCGGCGGCAGGCATCTTCGTCGACAGATGGCCAAGCAGTTTGTCGAGTTTCGCGGCCTTTTTATCGGCCTCGCTGGCCTCGTGGGCCATCACGTCCAGATCCAGCCCGAGGCCCTCGGCGCCATCACCGCCTGCGTAATTCTTCAAAAAAGCGCCCATGACCCGCACCGAAAGCGCGTGCCACCCAACCTCTTGCGAAAGCGCATCCAACACATTGTCGGTGCCACGCACACCCCAAGCTTTCAGCACGGCACGTGCAGCTCCAGGCTCCAGATCTGCCAGATCGACCTGTCGATATCCGCCTCCGTCCCAGCTCGCGACATCGCAAAGGGGAAAACGCGAAGTTAATAACACGCGCGTTTGTCCGAGCTGCGCCGCCGCAATCTGTCGAATCAATCCGCGGAACCCCACATCGAGGATTTCGCCTTGAACACGGCCGGTTCCTTCGTCCGCTTGCACGGTTTCGAGCCCGTCCAAAACCAATAAATGCGGCTGACCATCCTTGAACGCTGCCGACAGTCGCGCACTTCGCCCGCCGATTTCCCCCGTTTCTCCGATAAAATATTGGCACGCCTCGCCGAGAAAATCGTCCACCCGATCATTCTCGTAAAACGACCACACGAACACACCACACGACAGCGTTTTACCCTCTTTTCCTATCCGATCGAGCCAATCCCGAACGACCCGATCCACGAGCGCAGTCTTGCCAGTTCCGCCAATTGCATAAATCGCCACAATACGCGTGGAATCCCCACTCTTTGCGAGCCACGCCCCAAGTTCTTCGCGCAATCGCTTTCGACCTTGAAAATATTTTGCAGGTTCCAGGACGTGCGCCCAATAAGGCGACCAAATTCGATGTTTCGGTGCAGGTCGATCGTTGCAACTGCCTCGT
>JANORL010001500.1:0-4640 GCA_031415295.1 Polyangiaceae bacterium
TCGATTTTGGTTTGGCCAAGATAGCGGGAGCGAGTCGACTCACGCGACAAGGCATCGTCTTCGGAACGCCTCACTACATGAGTCCCGAGCAAGCACTAGGTCAGCCCGTGGATCATCGAACCGACATCTATGCGCTCGGCGTGATCATGTACGAGTGTTTGACTGGGCGCGTTCCTTTCGAAGCTGACAGTTTCAAAGGGGTCATGGATTTGCACATCAACGGTGTGCCCGTGCCCCTCGAGCAACGCGTACAGGATCCGTCACGCCTTGGTCCGTTGGGGGACATCGTGACGCGGTGTCTCGAGAAAAACCCTGCGGAACGATTTGCCACGATGGCCGAAGTGGCAAGTGCTCTCGAAGAAGCGTTGCCCATGATACCTGGCGCGGATGGCGATTCCGCGATGCCGCATTTGGAAGGGCACAGTGCAGCGGGCCGGGGTCACAAAGCAGACGCGTCGAGTTCAGGGCCGAAGCCGGTCGTGTTGTTTGGACTTGCTGCAGCGACAGCGGTTGCCGTCGGTGTGGTCGTATGGCTCGCAGTGCAACCGCCAGCGAGCGTCGCGACAAACGTACCCGCACCTCCACCAGCTCCCGTTCCAACGCAACCAGCAACGCAAGCAACTGTTGCCGCACCAGCTCCAGCTCCAGCTCCAGCACCCGTAGCGCCACCTGCGACGTCCGCGCCCGAAGCGACGACCCCTCCGATTGCGGAAACGGCACCGCCTCCAGCGCCAGCGCCGGCCCCTCAGACGACCACCGCAGCGCCGCGTCCTACGGGCAAGACTCCGAGTGGTCCGACGGTGAAGCAAGCACCAGCGCCCGCACCAACCCCCACGCCTGCACCAGCTCCAACGACAACAACAAAGAAAAAGTCCGGTGGTGGAGGAGATGTCGTCGATCCCTGGGGCTAGAACGATCATCCAAAGACGCGCACCATTGCGCCATCTTGCTGGCTTGACATTCTGAGGCCCGGATCGCCATCCTTGCCGGACACCTGCTCGTGGCAAAACAACAACTCCTCCTGGTCGACGCCGACGCACGCAGCCTTCGTCTGCTCGAAGTGAGCCTGAAAAAGGCCGGCTTCAGCGTGACAACGGCGCAAGACGGCAATGATGCGCTCGCGAAGATCGAGCTGTCACCACCTGACTTGATCCTCACCGATACGCGCCTGCCCAATCTCGACGGGTACGGTCTCGTGAGGCGTATCAAGGAGAATCGTGAGTGGACGTCGATTCCAGTCGTTTTCCTAACGAGTCAAAAATCGGTCGAGGACAAAATTCGCGGTCTCGAACTCGGTGTCGAAGACTATTTGACCAAGCCGATTTTCGTTCGCGAGTTGATTGCGCGCGTCAACATTCTTCTGGCGCGAAACGCACGCGATAGTTTCGCCTCGAAGCAACAGAATTCCCTCGGCGGACGCACTCGTTTTGCAGGTCTCGTCGCCGACATGGGCGTTGTCGATTTGCTGCAAACGTTCGAGGTGAGTCGCAAAGCGGGCATCGTTCACATCCACAACAGCGGCCAAGAGGCCCACATTTATTTCCGTGATGGCAAAGTCATCGATGCCGTTTTGGGAAGGTTGGCGGGTGAAGAAGCCGTCTACCGGGTGCTTCTGTGGAGCGAAGGCAATTTCGAGGTCGAGTTCTGCAAGATCGACACGCCTGACGTCATTGGCAGTTCCACGCAAGGGCTGCTCATGGAGGGCATGCGGCGCATGGACGAGTGGGGGCAACTTTGCACGTCGCTGCCGTCGCTCCGTACGATCTTCGAGGTCAACGCAGAATCGCTCGTGGATCGGCTCAACGAAATCCCGGACGAACTCAACGGAATCCTCCGCCTTTTTGATGGAAAACGGGACCTCATGGCGGTCGTCGACGCATCGCCGTTCGAGGACCTATCGACGCTCACGACCGTTTCGAAGCTCTACTTCGAAGGGTTGTTGGTGCCGCGCGAGCCGCCGTCGGAACAACCTGAAGCCACGTCGGACGAAGCGATTCTTGGCGAACATCATCACGACGAAATTCCTCCGAACACCGTAATGCTGCGATCGAATCTGCTTGCGGCAGGTTCGGCATTACGATCGCTCGTAGACGATGCGCCCAACGTTCCTGGCGATTTTTTGCTCGACGAGTCCGTGGTTCCCGCAGCCTCCATTGCGGTTCCTGCGAGTTCCGACCGCGTCGCTGGGCCACCTCGAGCGCGCGACGCGCTTCGTGCTCGAGCCGGCGAGTCACAACAGAAGTCGGCCGATGGTGGTCCGACTGGGCCAGGAACGTCGCGCCTCGGCAAACTCAACTTGGCGGAATCGGATGAGGCTGAAGCGCCCACGATTGCCAAGCCGGGGGAGGACAAACTCCGGGCGATCGTGCAACGAGCCATCACGGCAGCAGCAGCAGCGGCACCCGCGCCCGCAAAAATCGCCTCAGCACCGACGCCCGTCACGAGTCCACTCGCAGAGCCGCACGAAGACCTTGGACCACCAACGGCTTCGTCAACGCGTCCAGCCGCGATCGAGCTACCGGCCGCACCTGTTGCGACAGCCGTGCGGGTCCCGCCTGCTCGTGTTTCTGAGGATCCTCCGACGCGGGTGCGTTCGTCCGAGCCGCCCACGCGTGAACCGCCAACGCGTCTCCGACTTTCCGAATCAGCGACACGTATTCGTGCGATCGATGCCGACGCGTCGGCACCGCTACGAACGCAAACGCTTGCGTCGATGCAAGCACCGATTCTGCCGCCGCCCGATCCGCCGCCCGATCCGCCTCCTTCGCAAGATCCGCCCACAATCGCTCGGGACGTGGCGACGATTTTGCCGGGACTCGGGGCTGAAGACGTCATGGCTCAGACCGAGCCTCGACCGTCGTTGGCGTCAGCGGACGCGTCGTTGGACGCGCCTGTAACGCAGCGTGAATCCGCGTATCCGGTGTTGTCGCAGCTTCCGAAGCCCGTGGCAAAAATGCCCTCCGAGGCGCCAGGCCCGCGTCCGCAAAGCGTTGTTCCTGGAAAAACCTATCAGCGATCGCTCGCTCCGTCGCAAAAACCAACCGCGATACGGCTCCCGCAAGACACGATTCCCGAAGCAACCGCGCCAGCGGTTCCCACTCCGTCTGCGGGATCCTCGGCCAAGTCCGCAGTTGCAGCTATCGAGGACGACTTCTTCGGATCGATTGATGGTCCGTCCCTCGATGATCCGAAACCCAAACTCAAGCCCCAGCCCAAGCCGCGTCAAAGCGAAGATCCTTTTGACGACGATGAAACCGGGCCGAAGTTTTTCTCGGAACCTCCTGGTTCGTACAACGATAGCGACGGCGACTATACACCCGTGGGTTTGTCGCCGGAGCAACGCGCACGACGCACGCGCAACCTGCGCACGATGGGCATTGTTTTCGCATTCTTGGGCATGTCGATCGTCATCGGTACCATCGCGCAGAGTTTGATAGGAAAAACGGACACGCCGAACCCTGCGTCTAGCGCAAGTGTCGGTGTGCTTGCGCCCCCCGCACCGTCTGCCTCCGCCGCTGTCGATGCTGGAACCGATGCGCCCGACGATGCAGCAGTGGACGCCGATGCCGAAACCGATGCGGCCGAAGAGACCGATGCGGCCGTGGAAGAATCCGACGCTGCTCCTGCAGAGGAACCGGCGCCCACGGAGGAAGCTGTCGCAGAACCCGCTCCCACTGCCGAAGCTCCCGCAGCCACCGGCGAAGCCCCCGCACCAACTGGAGAAGCTCCAGCCCCACCTGCACCAGCGGAAGAGACCGGACCCCTTTCCACGCGTATCTACAAGGCGATGGAGCAGGGTCAAGCGGCGAAAGCTCGGAACCTGGCCAAGCAATACACCGAGCAATCACCGGGTAACGCCGAAGCTTGGTACTTGCTGGGCGCTGCGGGTGGTGGCGCTTCTGCTTATCGACGATGCGCTGAACTCGCCGGCCCCGAATCGGCACGCGGTGCTGAATGTCGTGGACTCGCCGGCGACTAACGCGGGTGTTGAACAGGCAAACGCGCCTCACCCCCTAACCCCCCTCTCCCTGCTCTGAAAGCCGGGCACGTTCTCGCTAACGCTCGAACGGCCCTTGTCAGTGCATTCGTCGGGCTCGCTTCGCGACCCGACTCTTGCACTCTAGCCAGTTTACGATGGGGGGCTGCGCCCCCCATCCCCCCCGAGTTCGTTATTCCGAACGGGCTGCCAAACGCGGATCCAACAAGACGCCAACGACGTCCACGAGCAACGTCGCCACGACGATCGCAATCGCGGCAACGAGCACGGTTGCCGTCACGAGCGGACCATCACGGTTCACGATCGCTTCCACAGCCATCTGACCCATGCCTGGCCAACGGAAGAGTTTTTCCGTAACAACCGCTCCGCCAACAAGCGCTCCGACATCCAAGACAGCCAGCGTCGCGACAGGGACGAGCGCCATGCGTAATCCGTGAACCACGAGCGCCCGCAGACCCGATGCCCCCTTGGCTCGGGCCAAACGCACGTAGTCCTGCTCGAGCACCGTGCCTAGCTCAGCGCGTACGAGTCGCGCGTAAATCGCGCTGCCGTGAATGCCCAACGTGAGAGCGGGCAACACCATCGAAAGCGTGTGTTCCGTCGAGGTTTTTCCGTAACCATCGTACGGCAAGAGACCAAGACG
>JANORL010001501.1:0-1885 GCA_031415295.1 Polyangiaceae bacterium
CGCCTCTTCGCTTTGCCAACGACGCCTCTTGTGTGATGTTGCGCTCGTATTGGCTGGCGCCAAGGCATGCGTGCGTCCGCACGTCAAGGCAAAACCGACGCGACTGACCATCGACGACTGTACCGCTAAGAGGTTCCGCACTATGACGTGATTGAGAGCACGAAAACATTCTTGTGCCGAGGAGCAGCATAGACGCGTCAATTGCCAAATTGGCCCGTTATTTGACCTAGGCACTGGGAATTGGCTGCCTGCGACGAGTTCGTCAGCGTGCAATGTCTTCCGTGCCACCCGAAACGGCCTCGAGCGCGGCAATACGATCCAGAAATATTCGGCCGCGATCCGGATCGGCCATGTAAACGAACGCCGCCAATCCTTTGAGCTGAGCAAGCGTCTCTTCGCCCTTACCAGGACGACCAAGCTCGCGATTCTTGATCGCCGCCCGAAGCTTGCGTACAACCTCGCGCGGAACTCGAGCCGCCGCTGCACCCGGCGCATGATTGACCACCAGCCCCGTAACCGATTGCCTCACACCACGACGCATCACACTGGTTTTTTTATGATGGATGCGAAAACCCTCATTACGCACGATGGTATTTACACTGCGAAAAAGCACTCCAATGGGCGCTCGAGATTCAGTGTCCGACTTTTTCCACGAAAATGTGAGGTCATCGGCGTAGCGAGTGTATTTCATGCCCAGCTTGCGCGCTAGACCAGAAAGACGCCTGTCCATACGACGACACAGCGTATTGGTAATGGCCGGCGACGTGGGCGCCCCCTGAGGCAATGCCCGCGGTCCCGAAGCAACATGCACCGTTTTGCCTCGATGCACCATTGGATCTCGCGGAGGTTCGGTCGAAAGCAATGCAAGCACCGTCGCCACTTGCTCAGAAAGACCCGCCTTGCGGAGCAGCCCCTTGACCCTTTGAAACGTTATTGTCGGGAAAAAGTTCTCGATGTCAATCTTGACGATGACATCCGCTCCCGCGTGAACCTGGGCATTGGTGACGATTGAGCGAGCCGTCAAGAAACCATGTGCCGCACCATGAACGGGGAGTTTGTCCCAAACATGACGCAATGCCCAGCGCTGCGCCACCTTGAGATGACGCTTCGGCGCCGTAATCGTACGCATCGAACCATCACGCTTCGGAATATGCCACGTCCGATAATGCGTTCCCGTGTCTACCTCGCGATGATACGTGAGCCACCGAAGGCGCGACACGGTCATGCCAAGCGCGGAAACGAGTTTTTCGAGACTGTCAATCTCCGTGAGCTGATTGTCTTTGGCGCGTTCTTCTCGACCGTCGATATCGAGTTTGTCAGGGCTTGCATCGTCGTCCCAATGGACCGAACCAAGGTGAGCGATATGCGTTTCGCGATATGCATCCCACGCAAGGCGCTTCAGCGCCCGGCGCGCTTCGGCCTCCGCTCGTTTCTTGTCTTTGAACGAACCCTTCTGGCGGTCCGTAAGCGTGGAAGGATCGAGCCCCTCGGTCGAAACACCCTTCTTGGCAAGCTCCGCACGAACCCATGCCGCAATGCCGCCCGCTTCCCGAATTGATTTCCAACGCGCTGTCCGCTCTTCACGCTCAGCCAAAAGTCGCGCCGCTTGCTCAGGTGTACGAGCGTACGGGCGTGAGCCTTCTCGGCCTTTTTGCGGCGTACTTGGCGAATGTCCCGCGTCGGCTCTTGCCGGAGGATCCGCAGGAAGATGATGGTCGAAATGAGCCGTCATTGTTTATTCTCCGCGCACCAATCAACGCAATCAACGTTTAAAGCGCGCCGGAGAAGCTGAATCAAAAAAAGATCGCGGGGTCGAACAGCCGAGAGAGGCGTGATACGCATCACCATCTCACATGGGGCACGGTAGCCTCACCGGTTCTCCACG
>JANORL010001502.1:0-9446 GCA_031415295.1 Polyangiaceae bacterium
GTGCTGAGTAGCATCAACTAAACGGGATGAAAAAATGTCTCCAAATCGCGATCCCGATTCATCCGGAATCAAGATTCCGACGGCAAGAAGCGATTCGGGAAGATCCGAGTCGGCGATCGGCCTGGCGAATGGCGATTCGGCAAGGTCGGGATCGCATAACGCGATTGCGAATGGCGATTCAGAAAGGTCGGGATCGCCAAACGCGAGGGCGAATGGCGATTCGGGTGGATGGGAAGTGGCATCCGCGTAAGGAAAGCGGCTTGAAGGAGGGTGAGCGCGTCGATTTCCCTGTCCTCGGCGATGACTGACACGATTCATGCGCGTTGGGAGCCCGCCAAAAAGCTTAATACTGTGGAGTTGATCGCTACCCCGATTTTTCCAAATCCACCACTTCTACGTCATCATCCCACGGCGCGCCATCACGAAGCTTTAATGTGTCTTCTCGCGCCGCCAGACACGCCTCGCTTCCCGTGACGAACCTTCGGCAGTTGTCCGGCCGTATTTCGTAAATGGTGCAACGATTGTCTGCTGCTTGCAATTGACACGGCCCAGGTTTGGCGAATCGTAACGAGATGTGTCCGTCTTCGTGCCGAACGATATGCTTCGGTGTCGTCAGTTCTTTTCGACCCGCTTTGCGAAATCGATCCAAGTCCACCTCGTCCAGGATCACGTTGGAATCGTGGCAACAAGCGCCGCAAGCAATACAATCGAGCTCGAACGTACGCGTCGTGCCTTCATGCACCGAATCGCGCGTACACCAATCGAGCACTGATCCGGCGAAGGGTTGTTTGATCCGAGTCGTCGCGAGACCTTTTGCAGGCCCGTCCAGAACCCGTGTCGTGCGTCGATGGTCGATGGACAGAAGTGCCCACCGAGCTAATTCCGGAAGCTTTCCTTTCGCGTCTACGGGCAACAAAACATAGATATCGTTGTGTTCATCGACGACGGCCGCGCATCCGCCAGCATGTACGTGAGCCGCTGCGCGCGCGAGCCATCGAGGACGGAACCGGCGCCAAATGGGCCTTACAATGGTCGTTTCTGTCACTCGGTGGAGGATTCCCGCGTAAGAGCGTTCTGTCAAGTCGTCATGAGCAAGTTGGGAAACCTTGCGCTATGCTGTGCGTGATGGCTGCCGAACGACGTGAAATACCGAAAAATAAGAAGATTTTTATTGTCAAGACGGGCGAGCCCGTGCCGAAGGTGCGCGAACGTCGAGGCGAATTCAGCGATCTGATCGTCGAGACAATCGGTGAAACGTGGTCGCATGGGTATGCGAGTTTCGACGCGCGCACCGATGTTCCCCCAGAGCCCCGAGACGTCGCGGCATTCGTTATCACCGGCTCGGCAGCCAATGTTCCGGATCGCGCCGAATGGATGCTGAAAACGGAAGGTTATTTACGAGAGGTTGTCGCGCTCGGTGTGCCCACGTTCGGCATTTGTTTTGGGCACCAAATACTTGCGCAAGCGTTGGGCGGCGAGGTTCGGAAAAATCCTCGAGGTCGGGAAATTGGCACACGACACATCAAAAAACTCGCGCATGATCCCATTTTCGACGGCATTCCAGACATTTTCAAAGCAAGTGTCACACATGTCGACACCGTTGCATCACTGCCACCTCGAGCTACGGCCCTCGCGAAAAATGACTTCGACGATCACCATGCCATCCGGTTTACGGAGACTTGTTATGGAGTCCAATTTCACCCAGAACTCGATGCCGATGTGATGCGTGGATACATCGAACATCGATGGGAAACATTGGCATTGGAAGGTATTGTCGTGGAGGAACTGCATCGGTCCATCGAAGAATGCGAGTTTGGTCGTCGAACGATCGTCAATTTCGTTCAACACATCATGCCCCGGGTTCGAACATGACGTATCGTAACATCTAGGTTTTCAGGGGTGACTGTGACGATTGCGGTCGCGGTGGATTCTTTCATAACGAACTGACTCGTCAGTCAGTAGGAGAGATTGAAATTCACGGCGCTTGAACTCTTGACTTTTTCGCGGTCTTCGCGGGAGGGTCTTTCGTTGTCGGGGTGGACTTGTGCAGGTAGCCGCTTTCGAGCAGTCGGTAGAGTTCGTCGACGATTTGTTCTCGAGGTCTTTCGGGGCCGCTTCCTGTTGATTCCGCGAGGATTTCTTTCATGGCTCCGACGGTGAACGTGGCGTACATCGACGTGTTGCCTTGGCCGACGATGCCCATGCGTTGACCTTCGTCGAGGCTTGTTTTGAGCATGAACTTCACGCCGTCGTAGAACGATTGCAGCTTGGTTGCGAAGGCGGGATCGAGTCCTGGAGCGAACGACAAGAGCAGTTGCGTAAGGGCCGGATCGTCGAGTAGAACAGCGACGATACCGCGAATGTTGTGCTTGACTTGTGCTTCGATGTCGGCGTGGGGATCGACTTGTAAAATGGCAGCGCCGAGACGTGAGAAGAGGCCGTCGACAAGTTCTACGAAGACCGACCGTTTGTCTGGGAAGTATAGGTAGAACGTGCCTTTGGCGACGCCGGCACGCGTTACGATGTCGTCGATTTTTGCCGCGTGGAACCCCTTCGTCGCAAACACATCGCGTGCGGCTCGGAGCATCTCGAGACGCCGCTCGGTCTTGTCCATGGCCATGGCCGCGCTTTCTACCACTTACGGCCCCGTGCGCGATTTTTCCTTTCACGATTTTCGCTGAAAGCGACGAAACGTAACGGCCGACCGACCTTGGCGCTTGATTGCTCTGTGGTCACATGTTACAGGTGACTGACTGACCAGTCACCGCGCTGGTCGCGTAAACGTTTGCGAGGGAGACGACCGATGAGCAGGCGTGAGCCGGTGGTGATCGGAATCGACGTAGGATCGACGACTGTAAAAGCAGCCGTACTCGACCCGTCGACGCTCGAGATTCTCTGGAGCGATTATCAGCGTCATCAGACGAAGCAACCCGAGAAGGTCGTCGAGATGCTGGAATGCATCGAAGCGGCATTTCCGGATTCGCCGAAATCCGAGTGGCGAGTGTTCTTGACGGGGTCGGGGGCGTTTCCGCTCTGCCCGCCTCTTGGAGCCAAATTCGTTCAGGAAGTCAATGCTGTGACATTGGCTGTCGAGTCACTTCATCCCGATGTCGGCAGCGTCATCGAGCTTGGGGGACAAGACGCCAAGATCATCATTTTCAAGAAAGATGAAAAGACCGGGGACAAAACGGCCACCCCGTCAATGAATGACAAGTGCGCGTCCGGTACAGGCGCGACCATTGACAAGTGCATGATCAAAGTCGGATTGGCGTCCGACGTTGTAGGCCAAATTCACTTTGATGATTCCAAGCTGCATCACGTTGCGGCGAAATGCGGCGTATTTGCCGAAACGGACATCGTCAATCTCGTCAAGAGTGGCATTCCGTCCAACGAAATTCTGTGTTCACTGGCCGACGCCATCGTCCTACAGAATTTGTCGGTATTGACTCGCGGGTCAACGCTACGTCACAAGGTGATTTTGCTCGGCGGCCCGAATACGTACCTGCCATTTTTGCAAGAATGCTGGCGCAAGCGAATTCCGCAGACGTGGGACGAACGCGGGTATGCATGGCCCAAGGATCGTCCGGTCGAGGAGACGATTTTCGTTCCCGAGAATGCGCAATATTATGCGGCGTACGGCGCGTGCGTGTATGGCCTGCGTGAAGCGGCCGGTGTTGGGCTTTACACGGGTATGGCCGGACTTTTGGACTACATGAAAAATGGTCGCAAAGCGCGCCTCGGGGAAACCGCTGGCCCTCCGCTTGCTCGGACCGAAGTAGAACTCACCGACTTCCAAAAGCTTTATTCGATTCCGAAATTCAAGCCGATGAAGCTTGAAGCGGGATCGGTCGTTCGCGGCGTGATTGGCCTCGATGGCGGTTCCACGTCCTCGAAAGCGGTCTTGGTGGACGAGCAGGGCGAGATCATCTGCAAGGCGTATCAGCTTTCGAAGGGCAACCCGATCCAGGACGCGAAGGAACTGCTCACGCAGCTTCGTGACTACATCCAGGATCAAGGCGCGACGCTCGATTTGCTCGGGTTTGGCGCGACGGGCTATGCCGCGGACGTGCTTCACGAAACGATGCGCGCGGACGTCAATATCGTTGAAACCGTAGCGCACATGATGAGCGCCGTGCGGTATTTCGGCGATGTCGACGTCATTTGCGACATTGGTGGACAGGACATCAAAGTTCTGTTCATGAAAAACGGAGACATTGCGAATTTCCGTTTGTCGAATTCGTGTTCGGCAGGCAATGGCATGCTCCTGCAAGCGATGGCCGATCAATTCGGTTTGCCGGTGACGAAATACGCCGAAACCGCATTCCAAGCGGAGCTCGCACCCAAATTCAGTTATGGCTGCGCCGTGTTTCTCGACACCGACCGCGTCAACTTCCAAAAAGAAGGTTTTTCCAAGGAAGAACTTTTGGCGGGTTTGGCGCAAGTGTTGCCGAAAAACGTTTGGCAATACGTCGTGCAGATTCCGCGTTTGGCGTCGCTCGGTCGACGATTCGTTTTGCAGGGCGGAACGCAATACAACTTGGCCGCCGTCAAAGCGCAGGTCGATTACATCAAAGAACGCGTACCGGATGGGGAAGTGTTTGTCCATCCGCACACGGGTGAAGCGGGCGCGATCGGTGCGGCATTTGAAACGTTACGCGTTGTCAAGCGTCGCGGAAAGTCGACGTTTATCGGTCTTGAGGCAGCGATCAATCTGACCTACGGGACGAAAAACGACGAAGAAACGGTTTGTCACTTCTGCCCGAACGAATGCAAGCGGACGTTTATCGACGCCGTGCGTCCGGACGGATCGACAGCGCGGTACATTTCGGGGTTCTCTTGTGAAAAGGGCACCGTCGAAAGCGAAAGTGCCATGTTGTCGCTCGTGGCCGAACGTAAGAAGATTGCGAAAGAATTCCCGAACGCGGTCGATTACGAAGGAAAGTTGGCATTCCGGAGTTTCTACAAATACGCTCCAATGCCGACCGAAGGGACGCCCGTCAAGGACCATGTGGTCAAGAAGGGCCTCTTCAGCGTGCGTCGCGTCGAAACCACGCGACCATTTCGACGAAGTGGTCCGCAAGTGGCCGAAAAGTTACGCCGAACGCGCGTGGGCATTCCGCGAGTACTGAACCTGTATTCGACAGGACCGTATTTCCGCGCGTACTTCGAAGCGCTCGGCATTCCCAAGCAAAACGTCATTTTCAGCGACGAAACCACGGAAGAAATGTGGGTCGAGGGCGGCAAATATGGATCGGTTGATCCGTGTTTCCCGTCGAAAGTGGCGCAAGCGCATGTGCACAACCTGCTGTTTCACCACCATTCGGAAGAAAAGAAGCTCAACTATATTTTCTTCCCCATTCTGACGCACGTGCCGAGTTTCGGAAAAGGCGTGATGGACAATGCGAGTTGTCCGATCGTGGCCGGTGTACCGGACGTCATGAAAGCGGCCTTTACGAAAGAGGTCGACTTTTTTGCGACGCGCGGCATCGAATACCTCGACCCGGCGTGCACGTTTGCCGAACCATTACTCACGGGACGGCGTATGTACGAAACGTGGGGCCCGCGTCTTGGCGTGACCGAAGACGAGAGTGACCATGCGCATCGAGAAGCCATGAAGGCACTCGATATGTTCGAGAAGGAGCTTCAGGAAAAGGGTCGCGCCATTCTGGAGACGGTCGAGGCGGAAAATCGGATTGCCATTTTGATGGTCGGTCGTCCGTACCATTCGGATCCGGGCCTCAATCATGGCATTCCCGAAGAATTCCAGGTTCTCGGGTATCCCATTCTGAGCGTGCGGTCGATTCCGCGCGACGACGAATATTTGCGGCGGTTCTTCAAGGAAGAAGTCGCGCGCGGCCAACATCCGCTCAACATCAATGATGTTTGGCCGGAAAACTATTCGGCCAACAGTGCCCAAAAGGTCTGGGCTGTGAAATTCGCGGCAAGGCATCCAAACGTGGTGCTTTTGGACTTGTCGAGTTTCAAATGCGGGCATGATGCTCCGACGTACGGTATTGTTGAAAGTATCGTGACGGCGAGCGCGACGCCTTATGCCGCGCTTCACGATATCGATGCGAACAAGCCTGGTGGTTCGATCAAGATTCGTGTCAAGACGTACGCGCACAGTTTGAAGCTGTACCAAGAATCGCTCGAGGACTTGGCGTCGAAAAAGTCAGAATTGGCGCTGAGCATCGACAAGAAGCGCATCGAATTGTTGAAGATGAAGCTGGCGTCGTTGGCCGAGCGGCGCACGTCGGATCCGGAAATCGAAAGACAAATTGTCGAATTGTCGGCGAGAGTGCGAGCGTACGAAGCACCTCCGATGCCGATTGAGCCGCCAAAGGGGCTCGTTCAACTCAAGAAAAAGCAACCAGATGGCTCCGTGGTGCGGGTTTGAAGGGGAATAGGGAGACGATTATGGAAACTTCAGTCCAAAAAACGCGGTTGCCCATCGTAAATGGCAACGCAAAAAGCAACAACAACGATGGCGATTTCGAAGCCGAACTCAAGGCATTCGAGGAATCGGAACGCGAGCGGCTCGGGATCAAAAAAGAGCGCAAGCAATGGGTCGACACGATGCTCGATCCGACCATGCGCAAGACCGAACGCGGGAACGTCACGCTTCTCATTTCGGGTTTGACGGCGGCGCAGGACTTTTTGGCCGAAGGCGCTTTGGCGGGCCAAGGGTACAACGTTGTCAACTTTGGCACGCCCGACAATGCGGGTTTGCAGGTTGGCAAAGAATTCGGCAACCGTGGACAATGCAATCCGACGTATTTCACTGTCGGCAACTTGGTCAAATACCTGATTGCATTACGCGACGAAAAAGGCATGACGTCCGACGAGGTCATCAAGAATTACGTGTTCTTGACGGCTGGCGCGTGTGGACCTTGTCGGTTTGGCATGTACGTCACGGAATACCGCAAAGCCTTGCGTGATGCGGGATTCGATGGTTTCCGCGTGATGCTTTTCCAACAAACCGGCGGTTTGTCGCAAGCGACGGGTGACGACGTGGGTCTCGAAATGAACCCCGCGTTTTTCATCGCGCTCGTAAAAGCGGTCGTGACCGGCGATGTGCTCAATGCACTCGCTTATCGCATTCGCCCGTACGAAGTGGTTCCTGGCGCGACGAACAAGGCGATGGAAGACGCCAAGCGGGTTCTGTACAAGGCGTTGTACGAGAAAACGAACATTTTGACGGCGCTTTACAAGAGCCGGGCGTTTTTTGCGTCGGTCGAAGTGGATCGTCTGCGCGTGCGTGCGAAAACGTCGATCATTGGCGAATTCTGGGCCATGACCACCGAAGGCGATGGCAATTATGCGCTTCAGAAGTTCCTCGAGAGTGAAGGCGCGGAAAACGACATTCAGTTGACCACCGCGTGGCTCTTGTACAATCTCTGGGAGGTTCGTCACGATACGGCGGATCGCTTGGATTTGCGCGGGGCTGACGAGGGTCTTTACGGTTTGAAAGACCATCAGGGCGAATTCGACGTGACCAAGCGTTTGGCCACGATGCGTATGGCCGAAGCGGCGCTGAAGGTTGGTTTCCAAGCGTTTGCCCAACCGGTGGGTTTGCACGGGTATCACTTGCCCGACATGGACCTCGTGGCGGAAGTGGCCCAAGAGTATTACTCCAATGACCTTCGTGGTGGCGAAGGTCATATGGAGGTCGGCAAACTCATTGTGAACGCCGTGATGAACAAGGCGCACATTACGGTGAGCGTCAAGCCGTTCGGGTGCATGCCGTCATCGGGTGTTTCTGACGGGGTGCAATCGTTGGTTACGGGTCGATACCCGGGCACGATTTTCTGCCCTGTCGAAACGAGCGGCGATGGAGCGACGAATTTTTATTCGCGCGTCCAGATGTACATGTTCAAGGCGCGTATTGCGGCCGAGCAAGAATTCGAGAAGGCGCTAAAAGAAACAGGCGTCACGCTCGATGAAATGCGTACGTTTTTGGACAAGAATCCAAAATACAAGAGCTCGCTGTATTATCCGCCGCATCACGGGGCGGGAACTTCGGCCAATATGGTGTATGAACTTGCGCCGTACATCAAGCAAACATTGGCCGAGCGGACGGTTCATCGTGCCAAACACGTGGCAGAAGTTGTCAAGGAAGCGGCGAAAAACGCACCCGAGACGATGAGCAACGTGGTCAAGGTCGTCATGGATCCGGACAACATTGCCCGGGTGAAACAAGACGCGTCGGTGTTCGGTGAGCTATTGCAAGGCAAGGCCATGGAGCGAATGACGCCATTCTTGAAAAAACTACTCGGCAAAGCGATCTTCGAGAACAATCCCGAAGTACGCACGTCGCAGTTCGTTGAAGAAGAACGAATCGCCGCCGAGTAAAACGGTTTCGTAGCAGAAAATAGAAAAACGCCACTCGTGAGAGCGGCGTTTTTCGTTTCGAACACGTACGTTTCGTCGAGCAATCAGGGTTTGCCGAAGTCCTGCGTCCAATACGCCTTGTAGGTGGCGGTTGACGAGTAGGAGTAACCAATGCCCAAGTGCTTGTAGTTGCCGTTCATGATGTTGTTGCAGTGTCCAGTGCTGTTCATCCATGAGGTAACGACGGCTGCTGCAGTCGTTTGCCCCGCGGCAATGTTTTCACCCGCAGCGGTCCATAGATAGCCGGCATTTCCCATGCGCTGGGTGAATGTCGAGCCATTCGAGCCAGTGTGGCTGAAGAAATTCAAGGTGGACATGTCTTTGGAATGAAAACGCGCTGCGCAGCGCAATTTCGAGTCGAGCGTCACTGCGGCTACCGGTGGTTTGGCAACGCCACCGCATGTAGCGCCAGCCGCACGCTTTTGATTGACAAGGGTGAGCACGCTATTTTCGAGCGTCGTCCAGCTCGAGTTCCACGTATTTTGAAAGTCGCACCATCCGGCAATGAGATTGTCTTCGTCCGGGGTTTTGACTGCACTCGGATCAAAGTCCGCGGAAATGGGTTCATTCAGCACGCCATCGCCGGAGGCCTCAATCGACTCGTCCTCGAGGTTGGCGGTGCAACCCACGAGACACAGTGTCGAGACGGCGCCCACGATTCCAAGCAACTTACGCATGGATCCATTCTCTTTCCGCCGGCAAGGTAGCACCTGTAGATGCAGCCGACGTTTCCACGATAGATGTATCATCAGGAAGAAGCAACGCTTATTTTGTCGGACCTACCCTGGGTATCGACGTGTCGAAGAAGATTGACATTGTAATCGTTTTCTGTTGTTTTTGGAGCATGGCGCAGCGTTCTTGGCTGATTGGCGTGGTAGGCGTGAGCCTGAGTTTTGCGTCCGGGTGTGTCGGCCCCGAGAGCAACAGGCCGACCGAGTCGACTTCAGGAGCCGAGCCCGCACCGAACTTGCCATTACGAATTGCTTATGGGTCCAATTCGTTGCAGTTTGGCGATTTGCGCCTTCCGAAAGGCGCTGGACCGCACCCTATCGTCG
>JANORL010001503.1:0-5053 GCA_031415295.1 Polyangiaceae bacterium
AGAAAAAATCACCATCAAACAAGACTCCCGGCTCATGGAAGCCTCCGACCTCGTCAATCAAAACCGCCCCGTCGAAGCGCTCGCCTTGCTCGATACCGTGTACGCGGAATCGCCAACAAGCATCGATGTACAACTCGAAACACTTCGCGCCGCAAAAGCCGCCAACCTGCCCGACCGAGAACTCACCGCCTACGGACGCCTCATGCAGCTCTATATCCGGGAAAATCAGGATGAACCGGCCTTCGAGCTATTCCGCGAACTTCGAGCCGAAAAGCGTCTACCCGGTCTGCCAGGCGTAGTGTTGATGACGATTGGTCAAAGAATGGAAAAAGCTGGACTCGAGCGTGATGCTGCACAAGCGTACGAAGCACTGCATAAGGGCAATCCGACGAGTCTCGTCGCGGTGAAGGCGATGGTCACACAAGCCAAGATCGAGACGCGCATCGGTGCGACTGATTACGCGCGCGAACTTTTGACGGCGGCTCGAGAATCGCCGTTCTCGACCAAAGAAGTGGATGATGTGGTGGATGCAGAATTAGCGAAGTTGTCTTGACATTGGGGTTTGGGGCGAAGGGCGCGGCAAGCGACCCGAAGCCCCAAATGTTCAACCAGACTTCGTGAGTCGAGCGATTTCTTCCTTGATCATCGTTTCGGCGAGGACCGGAACGACTTCCCACACGACGCGTTCGATGACGTCGCGGGACAAAGCGAGCACACCTTCGACTTGCGCCGGGGTCAAACCCAGTGCTTCGAGTTGCGCTTGCATCTGCCCGTTTGTCGGAGTCGCACTACCCGTAGGCTTGGCAGCTTCAGGTTGTTTGACCGCGGGTTGGTTTGCTGTGCTCGGCGTGTTTACTCCGCCGGGGTTGTACAGCATCGTCTTCGCACGTTGCGGAGTGCCAGCGCCAGCCGGCGCTGCTGCTACGGCTGGTTGCGCGGCTGCTGCGACGGGTTTGGCCGCGGTAGCTTGCGCGACCTTCGGTGTCTCGGGTGCTGGTTTCGCATCGGCACCTTTCGACCCCGAGGCGAGAAGCTTCCGGACCTTGTCCAGCATTTGCGTGCTGTCGTAAGGCTTGTCCATGAACTCGTCGGCTTGTGCCGCCGCGCCCTTGGCCGAGTCATATGGGTTTTGCTTCGACGACAAGATGAGTACAGCCGTCGAAGGCGATGCTTGTTTGATCGCCTTGCAAAGGTCGTAGCCGTTTTTGCCATCGAGCGTCACGTCAGCAACGACGAGTGCTGGTTTTTCATTCCTGAGTTTGTCGAGGGCAGCATCGGCCCCAGGGACCGTGATACAGCGAAACTCGGGACCCGCGAACGTGATCTCGAGGACCTTGCGCATGGTCACGCTGTCGTCGACGGCGAGGATGGTGGTGGCCACAGAATGCTCTCCTCTGGGTGGTTTCGCCGAAAGGGCGAACGGACGCGCTATCTTCGTTCTCGCGCGCTTATGGTGTCAACAAACACGAACGAATTTTCGGACCGGCACGAGCGCCGGCCCAACCGCCGGATCGTTCGCGATCCGGGCTCCGAAAAGCGAGCGCATCATAGCGCAACCTAGGGCGGCGAGGGAAATTCGCCGCATGTGATGCAAACGAGCGGCAATGCGGCCTAGACGGTTGCATCGCTGTTCTGGTTCGACGCACCCCGCCCATGTCTACCAACCGATCTCGCCCATCCCCCGCCAAACCCACCCACGTTTCGACCACGAAACCACACGTTTCTACGCCGATCGGCGCCTCCGATGCCACATGGACCGTGCCTAATGAACTCGGCGGCAAATCCATCGATGCTGTCGTCCGGGCACTGGCCGAAGTGCCTTGGTCGCAAGCACGCCGCTGGATCGAATCGGGCAAAATCACCGTGAATGGCACGCGATGGACCGGCGAAACGAAACACGTTCCCGCAGGCGCCGTCGTCACGTTTCATCCACGAGCGCCTTCCGCGAAGGCCATGCGTATCGCCGACGCGCACGACGAACTCATCGCCTACGTCGATTCGTCGGTCGTCGTCGTGCGTAAACCCGCGGGCATCGCGACAGTGCCATTCGGCGACGAATCGCCTGCGGATCGCGAAACCACGCTCGATGCCATCGTGCGCGACGTGCTCGCGAAACGTGATCGCTTGCGAGGTCGAGCGCCTCTCGGTGTCGTGCAACGTCTCGACAAAGCGACAAGTGGACTGCTCGTGTTTGCCCGATCCTTCGCCGCGAAAAAACATCTTGGCTTGCAGCTACGCAACCATTCGATGCGTCGCGTGTACGTCGCGATCGCTCACGGTGACGTCCCCAAAAAAACGTTTCGATCGTACCTCGTGGAAAATCGAGGTGACGGTCTTCGAGGCTCGCTTCGACCAGACGAACGGGCGATGGAAGGACAAATTGCCATCACGCACGTCGAACCTTTGAAGCGGTTTGTCGGGGCGACACTCGTGGCTTGTCGATTGGAGACGGGACGCACGCATCAGATCCGCATCCACTTATCCGAGGCGGGACATCCCATCGTGGGTGAAGCGGTGTACGTGCGAAAGTTTCAAGGCACGCTCATCAAAGCGCCGCGTCTCATGCTGCACGCCAAGGAACTCGGTTTCGTTCATCCGCGAACGAACGAGATGATGGTCTTCGAACAAGAGCCACCGCAGGACTTCGAATCCATCCTCGCCCAGCTGATTTCGTTATGACGAACGCTTTGAACTCGTAAGAGCTTCGCTCATCGCGGCGGCGGTGGCATCGACGAGAGGCACCACTTTCGCGTAGTCCATTCGCGTTGGTCCAAGCACACCCACCGTGCCCGCAACGCGTCCATGTTCGGTATACGGAGCGACGACCAAGCTGAGGTCACCCCCACCCATATCTCCCGCTTCACTTCCGACAAACACCGTCACCGCTCCGGCATCGATGACTTTGTCGAGCAACTCGAGAAGATCGGCGCGATCGGAAAGGGTACGCAGAAGTCTCTTCAAACGTATGGGATCGGTGTACTCAGGCAAATCGAGCAACCGCCCTTGTCCCTCGATGAGCACGTCACTGCGGCCTTGCATGTCCGCCGTGGCTTGACTGCCAAGCTCGAACGCACGACGTCGTAACGTGTCGAGGGCAACGCGTTCGTCCGAGAGTCTACGGGCAAACAGATCACGAACTTCACCAAGCGATCGACCTTCGATGACATCGGCGAGCAGGTTGTGGATGCGTGTGAGCTCTGAATCGCCAGGACTCTCGTCGATGGTGATGAATCGGTTCTCGACGGAGCCATCGGAGAAGACGAGCACCGCGAGCATTTGTTTCGGGCGCGTAGGAATGAAGCGCAATTGAGAAAGAGTGCGGAGTTCTTTGCGTGGAGATGCGACCACGGCGGCCGTTCCGGACAACTCGGAAAGATACCGTCCAGCTTCACGCATCGGATCGTTGGCGACAGCGTAGATTTCACTGAAGCGTTTGCCGAGTTTCGCTTGTTCTTCAGGGGCGAGCGCCCGCGCTTGCACGAGCGAGTCGATGAAGATGCGTAATGCGCGATCGGTGGGGACTCGTCCCGCTGATGTGTGGGGTTGTCGCAAGTAGCCGGCATCTTCGAGGTCCGCGAGAACGTTGCGAACGGAGGCAGCGGACAGATCGAGGCCGTATTTTTTGGCCAACGTGCGACTTCCAACGGCCGCACCGGTCGAGATGAACTCGGTTACGACAGCCAGGAGAATCTTGCGAGAGCGGTTCGTCAGGTCACTCATAGGTGCGTCCCTGCCGGTCGTTGTGTACTACCTCCGCCCACCTTCATTTGTATGCCAATCGTGGACAAGCGTCAAATCCGTCCGAGCACGATGAGGGCGGTTGGAGGTGGTTGGGACCTTTGACCCACGAAGGCTTGGTTCCGTCGTAGGTTTGAAGGACACGGCTCGTCTTAGTTCGCTATGGTGATCTCCGTGCTTCGTCGTTCAAAGTCTTCAAAGTCTAGGCGCCCCGCAGGCGCCTTCTTGTCACTACTGGTCATCGTCTTCGCGTTCGTGATCTCCGGCTGTCCTTGCACCGAGACGATCGTGAACAACAACCCGCAGCTTCGCTGGTGGCTCTTCTCGAACTTCGGTGCGAGTCGGATTTGCCCCGAGATGCTGAAAGTTGGTGTGCCGCTGAAACTCGATGCCCGCTCGCCATCCATTGGGCGTTTCTTTCCGACCACGTGCAGTACCACGGTCGATGACGCAGCGCAGAGCGTGCTTTTAACGTTTGCGGGTACTGGCTACGGCTACATGGTGCCTGCGAAACGAGTTGGATTTTCGTGCAGTTCGACGATCGCGCTGAAGCCTGATTTCCAGATTTCCGGCGATGATCTTTACGTTTTTGGAAAACTGGGCAGCATTCTCCAAGGCCCGGATTTCCGCGTCGGATATATCGAAAACCCGGCGTTCAACATGGCGTCGAACATTCCGCCTTTTGGCAACTTGGCGAATTTCCTGGGACAGCAGGTTCTGACGAGCGAGTTGACGCGTGGCTTTACGGTTGTGGCGAACGAGGAGCGGGGCAACGACTTCGCCCTGGGCATTCTGACGCCACCCTCCAGGCCGGTAAAACCTTTCCGCATCTCCGAAGACGAGCGTTTCACGTTTGCCAACGAGAGTGTCGATGTTCACGGCAACCAACGTGATTTCTTGGGCCCCTTCGAAGTTTCGCCCGGACAATCTCTGTTTTTGACGATGACGCTGCAAGGTCCAACGGTCGACGTGATGATCGTGGACAAACGCACCGGAGATTCGTGGCGTGAGATGTATCAAACGGGTCTTCCGCTCGGCGGACCACCCGGACCTGTTGCGGGAGGAGGCCCATTGGCTCCTGGGTCTTCACCGACGAAGCGTTACATCCTTGCTCCGGGCCTTTATTACGTCGTCCTCGACAACACGGCGGCAGCAGGGCTCGTCGCGCCCCCGACGCAGCCGCTCATTCCCATCTTCGATCCGGTCGCTCGCGTGAGTTACGTCGCGCAAGTGGGCAAGTAGCCCGGGCAAGAGGGCGTTTCAGAATTTGCCACTAACCCCCTGCTTGGTCAGCCGGGCACGGTCTCGCGTACGC
>JANORL010001504.1:0-7455 GCA_031415295.1 Polyangiaceae bacterium
CGGCAACATTTGAAACACGACCAGCGTGCCCATCATGGGCACGACCAAATGCTGCGCATTCGTGACGTCAAAACGATCCAGCGCCCAGGTCAAGGTAAGTGGTGCCGTCAGGGCACTCAGGAGCGACAAGACGACCATCGTCGTTACCGCCGTTGCGACGTGTCCTTTGGCCTGCATGGCAAACAAGGGTCCCACGGGCCCACCGGGACTTGCGGCACAGATCAAAAGCCCAACCGCGATTGCATTGGGAAAAGAAACGATCGACAAGGCCAGCACTGTGAGTAGTGGTACCACGACGATGTTGACGAGAATGGCCAAGAGCAGCGGAATGGGCCTTTTCCACACGACGGAAAAATCACGGGCCGGCGTGCGCAAACCAATCGCGCACATCGTCACAATCACCAGCGTCGATATCGCGATTTGTTGCATCACTCAGCCCTCATCGGACGACGGCCACGTCCATCCATGTTGTGACAATGCGGCAAATCCTGGGGCACACGCATTGTCGAGTTGTTTTCGAGTCTTCGTATCTAGCGTTTGCCAGGACCCCGTGGGTCTTCGGACGAGCGCCGTGGCTTGCTCGACGAATGACGTTTCGCCTTGACCGTCGTTTTTTAAGATGTACCCAATCAATTGGCGAATGGTTTGTCGAGGTGCATGAAGAAAATCTTCGTAACGAAGTGTGAGCAGTCGTTCGGGCTCGAGACGTTCAAGCGCGGCCATACCCTCCATGATTTCGCCCGACCAATAATGCCCGCACAGGGGCGGAGGTGTTTCGAAATCGAGAAACGCTTGCCGAGTAAATCGTTCGGGCAACAGCGCTGCCAGATCGTCCGGAAGATCTTCCTCCCAGCGCCGGTCATTGGTGACAAAAGGGTCGCTGCCCAACGCTTCGAGCAATTGAAAACAAGCGAAGACCATTTTGAAGCCGCGATGACGGCTCATGGAAAGTGCAGTATCGCGACCATCCCGCACGATATGAACAAAACGCGCATTGGGAAACTGGGCCATCAGCCGGTGTACCACACGTAAACTGCCGCCTGACCGTTCGACCCATACCGACCCACCGTGACGCGCGACCAACCATTCAAAAAGTCGCTGCATTTGTATTCCGACAGGCGCCGGCGTAAAAACACGCACGTGTGGTTCGAGCGCATCGAGCCATCCGTCCGGATCCGTCGTGAGGTGTGGGAGCACGACCTGCGAGATTGCGGGCACTCCCGTATGGCTATTAAACCGATGCGTTCTGTCATGAAAAGGGTAAAGCACTTCATCCATGGCGACGTCGTGCCGCAGCATGATGTTTTGGCGTGGCCACGCGGTCGAAATCAGCTTCCAAAACCAGGCTCCATCCACATTGCCTTCAGGAAATGTTGCCCCGACCTGGCAACCCAAGTCCGTCACGAAAGAAATGAATTCCGAAATGCTCGTCACGCGCGGATGCTGTCGGAGCATATTGGAAATCAGCGTGGAACCGCATCGGCCAGTACCAATCACAAAGACTTGATCGACCATTTTATCTCTTCAATTTAGCGCGTTTTGGGCAGGTTCGCCCGTTCTGCCTTTAATTGGTCGACATACCAGAGGCAGTGTTTCGCAAGCGTTGCTGGTGGAAGGGCGTACCGTTCGGCCGATTCTGGTCCCACGATACGCTCGGTTTCGGATCGATCGAACGTCTTCGCGCCAATAAAGTACGAGCTGTAGAAATCAATGCGGCTGTTGAACTGCTCATCGAGCCAATCGAATTCGGTGTTGCCGGGCACGAAAGTCAACGGCGACAAACCAGCCGCTTCGACCACTGTGGCAACGGATTCGCCCATGGTCGGCGCAGTCGGGTTTGTTAGGTGATAATATTGAACCTCGTGTTTTGCGGGATTCGTCGCTTGCATGATCGTAACGGCATGACTCACCACACAATCAATGGGCACCAAATCGAGCGACGCAAACGAATCAAGGCGAAGTCGCACGGATTTCCGGTTCAATAGCCCCGCTTGGGTTCGCTCCATCATTCCTTTGAAAGCAAGAAGCTTTCGCAAAAACCCGTACATTCCCGTGAAGTTTGTCGCTGCTCGCGTGCGGCTATGCCCAATCACAATGCTCGGACGGAAAATCCGCCGACCAAAGCTCTGATCCTTGGAGACGAGCCTTTCAGCCGCAACTTTGCTCTTTTCGTATTGGTTGTTCAACGCCACGCCATCTGGCGCTTCCGCTTCGAGAATCCGCCCGCTGCGTGAGCCGCAGACATACGCCGTACTCATGTAATTAAAATGGGAGACTCCAAGTCGGGTCGCCAAATCGAGCGCATTTGCAGTTCCTTGAACATTGGTTCGCAAAATTTCCTCGGCAAACCGCTCTTCAAAACGTAAAGATGCGGCACTATGCCAAAACTGAGTGCACGCAAGATCGTCCGTCGCCGATACTCCGCAATAAGGCAGCTCCACATCTCCAGCGACAGCTCGGCAACGATCCCGCACGGCACGTTTCACGCCTTCCGGAGCATCATAACATTCGGCAGCATGCAAAATGAGGCGATGTAGTCTTGTCGTGGCGTCTTCGTTGGCGTTTGATCGTACCAGACAAACGACATCGTCTGAAGTCCGCTGTAGTAGCTCGACAACGAGTGCAGCACCAACAAACCCGGTGGCACCGGTAACAAAGTGAATCGATTTCATAACCTTCCAGGCGCGGCGTTCCGTGTCTTTCCAGAGCGGCCTACTTTTGTACTCAGTTCTTATATTTTGCAAGCCTAACCTTTGGAAATTACCTGCTCTGTACGGGTCAATTTGTGCTGCATTACAACATATGCAAGCCGGGACAGTCTGGATCCATTGGCGCCGACGTCAATCTCGTGCTCAGTGGTTGCGGACCAGTGCGGTCATCTCATTTGCTGCATTGACAACGGAGCTGATTTGCGATGGATTGACTCGAACGGCATTTTTACAAACGCGAGCCTTCGTTGTCGCAACATAGGAAAAAGCGTGGTAGTGCCCGCCAGGTAGGATACGTCAGGGACCGAAACGATGTCGAACCGTGATCTCAGCGAGCGACTCGCCGACTACGCGATGGCGTTCACCAGCGGGCAGAAGCCGGCGCAGCCCATTTCGGGTATCCAGGGGCGACTCTGCCGCCGCAGGGCTGGGGATCCGGTGCGGCTCAGCGACGATTCCTGTCGACGCCTCGTGTTCCTCGGCGATCACCGCGTTTGCCACAGCATCATCGGCCTCACTGGTTATCAGATCGTCACCTCGGTGCTGGGCTGGGACGCGCCATACACGAAAAAGAAGGTAGGCGCTGGACTGAAGTTCGATCTCGTGGTTTTCCCCGAAAACACGTGCAAACTTGGCACCTGGGACAACTTGCTCGATCTCGTGGAAGAGACATACCCGGAGATCGCCACGAAAATAGCCCCTCACCGCGCCGCACTCGTCGCCATGACGCCGAAGAGCCTGGTCGAGATCGAGCGTCGGCAGGGTTATGCGTTCCTCGAAGTGGACGAGCTTGGGAGTGACGATCCGCGGTTCATGACCCTCACGTGTTACATGGACGCGCCCGACACCGCCGATGCTGCACGCGCGTTTCTGTATCACGTGGTCTATTGCAAAGAATTCTTCGGCGGCGAGGGGCATACGCTGGATGGACAGGGCAATACCGGAGTGCCGGAGTACATCATGCCAAATCGTCCGCTCGAAGAGCTGGGAGCACACGTGGTGATCCCCGTCGACATTGTGATTCCTTGAGTTCCGCGCTTGCGAAGTCTGCCGGCGACGGAGGCAAGGGGAAGGTGTGCCCAAGACAAACAGCCTCGTCGCGTTTCGGACGTTTTCAGGTGCGACGCGAACATTGCGTGTGCGTCCTGAACCACCCTTGGGCTGACCGTGCGCACGCTCTGGTCGAGGCGCGATTGGCTAGGGCAAAACGAGCGCACGAGGGAGCTTTGTGGAGATGTTTGGACGTAAAGAACGCGTGTTGGCGGACGGCCGGAGCATTGCATTGAGAACCAATGAGACGCGAGTGAGGCAAGCCGTTGCTTGCCTATGAAGACGCGCCTAGCTGTGGTTGCGGCATTTCGTAGCCATGGTGTGCGATGCCTAGAAGACAAGGAGAGTTTCATGATGAAAAACCTATTCAAGCTCCTTCTTGCGACCATCGTCGTCAGTGCCCCGCTACTCGACGCTTCCCCCGCATTCGCTGGCGGGAGCGGGCATTCCCTTCGAATTGGCAGGTTCCACCGGATTGGTGGATGGGGCCGAGGATACCGAGCATTCGATTGTCCGCGTGCATGTGACCGATTCGTTGATCGATTCGACAACTGCCGTGGATTCCGGCGCGGTAGGTTTGTCTATATCACGATTGAGAACAAATTCTATAGAATCGATCGCGAGCGTTACAGCGGCGGCGTAGAGCCCTTCGACGACACGCAAGGCAGCGGCATGAAGTTCGACGACAAGATGCAAGATAGCGACGATTACGACAAGGATCAGCAAGACAGCGGCGACGTTTACGACCAGGACCAGCAAGACAGCGACGACGTTTACGGCCAGGACCAGCAAGACAGCGACGATTACGGCCAGGACCAGCAAGACAGCGACGACGATTACGGTCGCACCGATAAGGGCAGCAACGACGATGACGGCCGCACCGATAAGGGCAGCAACGACGATTACGGCCGCACCGACAAGGGCCGCGACGACCGCCGCCCCGGCCAACGTTGATAGGGCCACCGCCCGCGCCTAATACCTCGACACAGTGATATCCGCCGGCTCAACTATGCCTATCGAGCCGGCGTTGATACAGGGAACCTACGACCTTCCCGAATCATCCGGAAAAGAGAAGAACTCGTTTACCCTCGAATGCAAAGGCGACGTAATGCCCGTGCTCACATCGAAAGACGTGGATACGCGTAGCGAGATTTGGTCGCTCGGGTGCGTGCTTTATGAATTGCTGACGGGGCGCGTTCCATTCCGCGCCCAAGCGCTTACCGAACTTGGGGGAAAGGTTCTCCAGGAAGAACCGGATCCGCCAAGTGTGCATCGAAAAGACATGAGGGGGGACGACGTAGATCGCGACCAGCACCCAACATGCGAGCATACGCGATTCGCGCATCGTGGGCAAACTCGAGCGGACAAACTTTTTCTTGAACCACGGTTTGTCAGTGCTAAGGTACGTCCGTGCGCTTTGCCAAACCATATCGCTTCGTAGCTGCAACAGGTGTAAAGGGTGCCATTTTTTCGCTTCCCACGCGGACCCCAACGTGCTAACGTCGTCACATGATTCGCATGACCACGACCGTTCCCGGGCTTTATGCGGTCAAACCCTCGCGTACCGTCTATGCTGCTCGCCCAGAGCGTCCCGAAGGTCACGAGCTTCCCGAATATCGCGTTCATGGCGAGTTGCTCATCGATCTCAGCGATGACCCCACCGAGTACCCCGATGGCGAACCCATGTCTCGAGACCCGGTAGAGAGCAACATCGCCAACAAGCTCGGACCGGTGATAACGCGTTACGAGGCCGAGCGTGGAGTCGTCTGCTACACCGGCTCCGACAACTTCATCTATTATTGCAAGGGCGACAATACCGCGTGCGTCTCGCCGGACCTCTACACCCTGCCCGGTGTACTTCCGAGCTCACTTCCACGGGAAGTGCCAGGAAGCAAGGACGACGGAAGCTGGAAAACGTGGATTCTCGGCGTTGCTCCCAATTTCGCCCTCGAAGTGAAGGCTTTCAAGAATCCACGCAAAGACGAGCTGCAGTCGCCCAAACGCCACGATGCTTTGGGGACCAAGGAATTGATCGTCTTCGACCCGTTCGCTCACCGACGTCGACAATCACGCAAACGCTTTTGTGTCAAGCGGCGAGACGATTCCGGCAGGCTCGTCACGGTGCTCGAAACGAACGATGATCGCGTGTATTCGCAGGAGTTCGACGCGTACATCGTGGCCGAAGGCGAAGGTGATAAATCTCTTTTGCGGCTCGGCCTTGGTCCGAATGGCGACAGACTCTTGCCGTTCGATTCGGAACTCATCGAGAGGGCGTCGCAACGCGCTGACGAGCAAGCGCGACGCGCTGATCAAGAAGCACGCATGCGACAAGAAGAAGCGTTACGCGCGGACGAGCAAACGTTACGCGCGGACGAAGCAAAACGCGTCGCCGAAGAGGCAGTACGGCGTACCGTGGAACTAGAGGCGGAAATCGCGCGCTTGCGCGCCGCCACGAACCAAGGCCCCAAACGCGGGGCCAAAAGCAACAAGGCAACTCAAAAATAGAAGCTTGCTGGATGCACTCAAAGGCGCACGCTCGGTAACCACAGAACCTAATCAGGTGCAATTGGCGAGTTGGGCGTACGTCTCGCCCTTTACCCGTAGCGATGCCCGGGAGCTTTTGGTCCGCGGAGCTGCGCTACATACGATGCGCGACACGGATCTTACCGAGCAATGGGCAGCCATCGAGGCTTTTCTCGATGGCACGAGGGAATGCTTGGGGGTGCTCGGCAACCTCCGGGCACATCGACGACTTGAAGACGAAGCGCGAATTGGCGTTGCTTGCGGTGGGACTTCTTCGCGGCGTCATGCAGCGAATGCGTACGCGCATCCTGGTGAATTCAGCAAAGCCGCCGAGACTTTGCATGACGCACCATTTCGTGAAAATCGTGCCGGTGTCCCTGACGTTAGTTTTGACATACGCGTGGCTCTGATGACGGGGGATCTGGCAGGCGCGGAAAAACTCCTGCGCACCTACGGCCGTGTTTCGCTTACGCCCGACGACCAAGCATGCGTAGCGTTGGTGATCGAAGCGCACGCAGGGTCGTTGGAGTCACAGAAGCAGTTGGTGGTAAACTTCCATTCTGGTTCGACGTGTTATCTCATGAATGTTGAATTTCAATGGCAACGAATGTTATTACATGCTCGACTGCCAGCCCGATAACCTGCATGCAGGTATTCTCGCGCAGATCGCCGCCCGCTAAAGCGAGAAGTAGTGGCCAGTCGTGAAGGCGATTTGTCAACGCATCCCTGGACGCCGAATTCGTCGAGCCGTGGATGCCGACCATTGCGATCGAGGTGGATGGGAATGGTCCGAGACCGCTCCTTCTCCACCCCGTGCAGCATGGCTACACCGCGCGTCCAGGACCCGCTATCGTCATTTTTTCAAGAGCTCTCCGCCAACTCGCCGCTTGCATTTTCTGGCGCTCTGGGGCAAACCCGCCGCATGGTGGTCGCAGACCTGAAGCACGACTTCGTTTTCCGCCGCATTTTTGCGACACACCCCGAAATCCTTCGCGGCTTGCTGAACGACTTGCTCGAACGCACGGGCGACCGGACGATCGAGTCGCTTGAATACTTGCCAAGCGAGCAGTTGCCGTTGGTCTCCGGAGCGAAACTTTCCATATTGGATGTTCGGTGCAAGGATCAGCGCGGGACGATGTTCGTGGTCGAGATGCAATTGATCCACATGTCGGGG
>JANORL010001505.1:0-4880 GCA_031415295.1 Polyangiaceae bacterium
CCAAAGTCGCATCACCTCACGATACCCTTTTCTACAAAATCTTTTCCGATCCCAAGCTTGCCGCTGCGGAACTGCAGAGCATCCTTCCGGCGGACGTTGCGGCGCACATCGATTGGGATACCCTTCGCACGGTTCCGCACAGGTTCGTCGACGGAAACTTGGGCAACCACGTCGCGGATATTCTCTTGTCGGCCGAGGTGCGCCAAAAGAAAACCTACATTCATCTACTGTTCGAGCATTCCAGTGGACCCAAGACGAATGAATTGCTTCAAGCTTTGCGCTATCAAGTGCGCATTTGGGAGAATGAAAAACCGCAAAGCAATGACGATGGCGCGCGGCATTTGACGCCCATTCTCACTGTGATCTTGCATCACAGCGAAACAGGGTGGAAGGGACGCTTTCGGTTTGCGGACTATTTTGGGCTCGATGAGGATCTTGCGCGAGTGTTTGGCCCGTACTTGGTGAATTTCGGGGTCATCGTGGATGACATAAGCAAGCTCGACGCCGAAGCGTTGTTGTCTCGACCGGTGCCTCCCGAGGTGCAGGTGACATTGTTTGCGTTGCGGTTTGGCCGAACGGGACGTCGGGTCCTCGACGAACTGCCCAAGCTGGCGCCGAAGATTGGCGATTTGCTGGGTCGGGATTACGGAAAGGTTGTCATTGGCGTCGTCTTGCGGTACATGATCAAGGTCGCGAGGGTTTCGGAGGCGGAGATACGCATGGCACTGCAAGATACGTTCGAACCTGTGTTGGATCCGGACATGGCTGCGATCTGGGAGCAGTTCGAAGCGGGCGAACGACAGGGCAAGATCAAGGGCGAGATCGACGGCGAGATCAAGGGCGAGATCAAGGGCGAGATCAAGGGCCAACGCAAGACGTTGAAGCGTTTGCTTGGTCAGCGCTTCGGCGTGTTGTCTCCACATGCGGTCGCCCGCATCGATAGCGCCTCCGTCGGTGAGCTCGAGGCGATGGAGTTGCGCGTGCTCACTGCACCTACGCTGGACGAAGTGCTGGGCAAACCCGGCGACCACACGAGTTGAGGCTTGGGGCCGCAGGCTTCGTAAACGGAACGCGCATCGGATCACATGAGGAATGGGCTCACGACGAAGCCGATCCAATATGCCTTTCACCTTCGCAGCCGATCCCTCCACCGGATCGAACCATTCCACTTCGCCCGTCGCAATTCGTTCCGCAAGCGCTTGTTTCAAGTTTGCCAGGCCCGCACTTCCAGTCGGCGCAATCGCGAGCACTTTGATGGCGCTGCGCACTTCCCGCGGCTGCCAGGATTCTTTGTTGAACACGGCGCGTACCGGAAAAACGCTCGCCGACGTTCCCCAGAACCCGAGATCCTCGTCGGCGTTGCAAATCGCTTCCCAAGGAACGGCTTGCAACGCGACATCGACCGCAAACCGCACGAGCAAGGGTCCTTTCGCGGCTTCGCACAGTTGACCAAACAATACGCCGATGTCCCCAGCGAGCACGGCTTGCCGAATGGTACGGGCCTCGGCGAGAACATCGTCGGCAAGAGGCAAACCGCGGGCACCGGCTCGCTCGACAGCCGATGCGAATTGCAGAAGCACATCGCGGCCGACGCCGAGTAATCGACGCGAACGTTGCTCCTTACGGCTGCTGGCGGCGGCGATGAAGACTTCGCTGCCAGCGATATCGATGGTCAGCTCAAGCCAGGTCTTCGTGACAGCGTTGGTCAGGGCGGCGTGAACGACGATAGTCCAAATCGTTACTCCACAACAAGAAAATGCATGCGAAATACGTGACGGCCTCTCCAAACGTGCGCGAGACGATCCGCGATCTTCCGCAAGCGCAACATCGTCACGCGTCAGGGTGGCTCTCCGTACGCCATTGCCCACGGGCAAGATTCACGCGACTGTAAGATGGTTGACCGGAACGAAAGTGACGAACAAAGTCTCGGACGTCGAGATGACATTGGTGCCCGAGTGAAAGAACAAATGAAAATCTGTGCAGCGCTCCTCATTCTCGTCGTTGACAAGCGCTTGCTCGCTGGTCCATCATCGCCTTTGCTGCTGACCAAACATCCTTTCCTGGGGGCTCGATGTCGGGGTTCGAAGCGTTTCTCATTGTTATGCTCTTCAGCAGCGTTATTTTCATTTTCGTGCACGCCGTGCGAAATGCTCCCCCGTCGTCGGAGCCGGAGCCGGAGCCGCAGCCGCAAGTAAAAAAGCGGCGTCCGAAGGCGAAGCCCAAGAAGCGTGACGATTCCGAGGACGTCCCTGGAACGATCAAGATTTTTCGCGCTCCCGGAGGGGCCTTCGTCGCGAAAGTCGTCCCCGACAAGCTCACGGTCCACATCTCGAAAACCACCGTGACACCCGCAGGGGGCCCCGTTGATTGCTGGGTGTACGCCAGCGACGGGTTCTGGGAGGTCGGCCAAAGGGAGATCGTCTTCGTCTTGGCGCGCCGCGAAGGCGAGGCGGACGGCGATTTCCCCAGGGATATCCTCGGCGCTTATCGGCTCTTCTTCCATTTCGCTTGCGCGGGGCGGATCGTCGATATTGGAGATTTAACGTGGTTCGAACCGACAGCGCCGTCGCTCTTCGGCCGAGACGACTTCGATGGGGTGGTTTATGCGCCACCTCAATTCATGGCCGGCGTTCGCCTTAAAAAACCCTGGATGCTAGGCATCGTGGCGACGGCCAAAGAAATCGAAGTCGCCCGAAAGCTTGGCGTCGTTCGATTCTTGACGGCAATTGGTAAACATTACCGTTTTTGCCCGACCGCGCCCTGGGTCGATCGCGACCGCAAGGATCTCTGCTCGATGGAGTCGATGGCGGACAGCTTCCTTGGCATGGTCCCAAGCGTGGGCTTGCGCCACGCATCCGTGCGCGTGCTGAGCAGGGTCGGGCCAATCCAAGAAAAACCCGGACCTATGGGCCTTGTCGACAAGACGCTTCAGCACGAGAAGAGCGTCGTCGTGCTCCGCCTCCGTAAAGCCGCGGTCGAGGTCAGCGAAGAGCTCGAAAAGCTCGGGCCCGATACGCCGTTCGCGTTCCGCGTCGGGCCGGATCCCGGCCTCGAGGCCTGTATGTCGTGGGAGCCGGGGCAAACCACCCCGGGAGCCATCGCCATGTGTCACGCCACCGGGGCCTCGGTCTCGGGCAATTTCATCATGTTCTCCCCCTCGACCACAGATACGGACGAGGGAGGAATCACCATCGAAGACGGGTGCTGCATTTTTCTGTCAATGGAGAGTTTCCAAAAGGTGCGCGAGGCGCTCATGTCGGGCACGGACCTCACGATTCGCACGAACGAGGCGGACAAGCACGATCTCGCGATCTCTTGGGGCCCCGACCTGTACCCCGATTTCGTCCATCCCGAGGAGTCTCGAGTCATGGGCGGCTGGGCGGCGTTCCACCTGGCAGGCAATACCCAATCCGAGGGGCGGATCATGGCGCAATCAATCAGCCTCTTGACCTTCGAGCTGGTAATGCACCTGCGCATCGAGACAGAGCCCCTCGCCGAATACATCAAGTCTATCGTCAAGGTGATCGAGGTCCATTTCGTGGGAGCCGACGACGACTGGCCGAGCGGCGAGATGTTCGTCGAATGCACCGTTCGGCCCGACGAAACCCGTTCGTTCAACATTGATTGCCGCCCGGACGAACCTCCGGTGCGCGCCATTGAAGCGCTCCTCGAGCACTTAAACGAGATTGTCCCACCCGAGGTCCTGTTCGGGCCGGTGTCGTTCCAGATCAATCTACGAACGAAGCGCGACGAGCAGCGGACGATCCACTAAAACTTCACGTCTGGATCCATTGCGCGCGTCACTCATCCCCTTCATCTTCATCCTCGAAGTACGGCGCGATCGCTTTGAACCACCCGCGATGACCTCGATACGCGTCCTTGTACGCTTGTTTCAATTCGGCGATTGTTTTCGCTTTCGCCATCGATTCGCCAAGCGCGCTGGTCATTCTTTCGCGATCCGCCACCGTCACGATGACTTCGGGCACATCCGTCAACGGTTTCTGAATCAGAGAATGCTTCGTCACCAGCGGAAGTCGTCGCCATACCTGTTCGCCCCTGACGGTTTGCAGGAACGTCTTGAAAATGGCGGCAGGTGCAACGACCTCTTTGTACGCCAATGCAGCCGTAATGTCTTCGTAGAAATAGTCGGCCAATATTTTTGCGGCTTCGAGGCTCAGGTTGTTCGTCGTGACGCGCGGCATACGCGTGTTTGCCGATATCGATTCACACAATTTCGTGGCGAACTGCTTCGCCTGCCCTTGATGCCCTTCCCCCGACGAGGGGAAGTTTGCAACGTTTCGACAGAAGCGCTCGACCCGATTGGGCAAAGGCCGTTTTGCTGGCGTATTCAACGCGATCGCTGAACTTGCGCTACCCGAATTCGTCGGTTCGACCTGCGCATGAGCCGCATTGACGTACGCGAGCAGGAAACTCCATGCCGCAACAACCAACAGAAGTTTGGAACAACGAATCGAGTCCATGACTTACACCCCTTCTTGGATGGCGCCGACGCGACAAACATATTGTTCGGCACGGCAAGCTTCGTTGCGCGCCTGCGATGAGTATTCAAAGAAACTTG
The DNA here is from genome assembly GCA_031415295.1 of Polyangiaceae bacterium. Taxonomy (GTDB): domain Bacteria; phylum Myxococcota_A; class Polyangia; order Polyangiales; family Polyangiaceae; genus Polyangium. The sequence goes on from JANORL010001505.1 coordinate 4,580, forward strand.
CGAGAGCATGCAACCAACCCGGAAGCCTGTCCATTTCGACGCGCCGCCTTGACGGAGTGGACCTAAAGCAGGTACCGTGCCAGGGGGTCATTGTTATGCGTTACGCGGGGATTATCGCGAAGTGCGTCTGGGTTGACGAAAACGCGACGTTCCAGCGATGATGGTTGACGCGTCAACGGGGTTTGAGACGCCTCAACGGGGTTTGAGACGCGTCAACGAGTGGTGGCTCGGTCAACGAGGTGTTAAATCTTCTTGACGACTTCGTCTATTGGGGTCAAACCCCCGCTTGCCATGACCAACC
>JANORL010001506.1:0-13409 GCA_031415295.1 Polyangiaceae bacterium
GGCTGTACGTACGCGCGCGAGCATGCCGCGGTAGAGCGCATCAGCGACACCGAGATCCGTGAACATCACGCGCCACAACGACACCTTGCCCGAGATGCTGGGCATCGCGTCGAGCATGAGTGACACGAGTTTCGATCGTTCACGCCACGTCGGTGCTTCGCACGTCACTAGCGCATTTCGATAGATCGAGGCCACCGCGTTGGCGTTGCCCCCCGTGCGACCAAATCGTTCACGCCACAACCCAATACGTTCTTCGAATGGAACCAGCGCAGCACCACTGCATGGCGATGGTCGATGATCGACGTCACCCACTCGGATCGTGATGGTTGTTCCAGAAAAACGTCCGTCGGCGTTCTTCTTGGCCTTGTTCTCGTTGTCCGCGATTTCTCCGGTTTGCTTCGAACCGTCCAGCGCCTGCCCGACGTCTGGCGTCGGTGTTGTCGTGGATGTCGAGCTCCCAAGTGGCGCTTTCAGTTGGTCGACGATCGTACGTGCGGCTGTCTCATCCTTCTTCGCTTCTTCCGCGGGAGGTGCGGCGGGAAGGAACGTTGGAGCCGCCGTTGCCGTGGCCATCGATGCAGGTTTCGCCACCGGTGCGGCAGCAGCAGGCGAAGGTGATGGTGCATCTTCCGGCTTAACACGATGTGAACCACCGAGCCGACCATGTCCCGAGCCAAACCCTTGGCCCGTTCCCGTTCCGGCGCCGTGACCTATCGACCCAATGTTGCCGAGTCCGATACCTTCGCCTCGGCCGCCGCCACCTTCACCGACACCGGACAAACCTAGGCCTCCGCCACCGTACGCGTCGCCCACCGTGTCGCCCCACAGGCTGCCACGGGCGCTCGTGGAATCATCGCGTCCCCACGGAGACGTCGGTGCATTCGGATCACCGCCAGCGCCCGCGTTCATCAGTCCAATCATGCCGAACTCGGCGGCGTCTGCGAGTGCTGCTTGCCGCGCGATGTGCGGATCCCCGTCCGAAGGTCCTTGGACCCCAAAACGATTTCCCGAACGCGTGTTGGGGTTGCCCATCGACCCCTCTTCGCCCTACGCGCGTGTGCCCGTTCCGCCTTCCTTGTTGTCGGCGCTCGCTTCAGGCTGTTGTTCGGCCGGGCGTTCTTCTTCTTCCTCTTCCCTGTCAGCGTCCGACTTGATGAGTGGCGTCCAAGCAATCGATCGACTGCGCTTCGTATCGACAAGGCTCTTTGCTTGGCCCTTCTTGCGTTCCAGTTCTGAACGCTCCTCGGACGTCATCTCGTTTTTTGTTGGAACGTAAAGCGATGTGACCGGCGTGATGATCGCGTGCCGTGATCCCAGATCGACCATCGCCGCGCGACCTGTCGCTTCCGTCATCATCTGCAACAAACGCCCTTCGGCCCACCGTCGTCGCAAGTCTCCTTGTTCGTCAATCGGAGTCACCTTCAGGTTTGTCTTTGTCGTACCTGCAGGTCCGGTAAGTGAAACTGTGAGCGGAGGTCCGGCTTGTGTCAGTCGTCCGATGACCGTGATGCTTTCGTCGGCGACGAGTGCTCCAAGGTCACGCGGGAAGATGCGTTCTACCGTCGGGCCCAGGTCCACTTGCGCTCCGAGCCATGCTGGACGTTCAGCATGTTCGAGTAGCCGCAACGCTGTTCGAGCCGCCGCATTCGCATCGGACACTCGTTCGGCAAAACCACCACGTGCCAAACCTTCGAGCAGCGCGACGTTGGCGTCGTCGCCCACGCCAATACCGAACAAACGCACGGGCCGTGGCAACTTCGCGAGTTTGTCCCGAAGATCTTGCAAACCAAGTTCACCCACGGTCGGTGTTCCATCGCCGATGTACACAACAGCGCCGCGACGCGCAGGATCCAACGACGCTGCCGCTAAACTGAGCACACTGCCGAGATCCGTGGCTCCTCCACGATCGACCCGCGACAAACGCGCGAGCACTTCACGACGCCCCGCTTCGTCAATACTTTCGAGCTTGTCTCGACCAGGTACGACCGGCGTCAGACCCGTGTCACCAGCCCAAACGGCCACGCGATCTTCTTTGCCGAGATGTGCAAGAAGTGCCGCCGTGGTGGCACGCGCAATCGCGAGCGACGGTGCGTCCGTTGCCGCAGACGTGTCGATCACGATCGCGAGATCGAGCCCTCCTTTGGCGAGCGGCGCATCCGTGGCGCGAATGGGGACGACGATGTAGTCGGATTCGGTCTTTGCGCGGCGTGACGCTTCCGAACGCTCAGAAGGTTGGACCGTTTCGAGGTCGATCGAGTGTGGTGCGCTGTATCCACGCGGTGCCAAGAGGCCTTCGTCGAATAGTTCAACCGCAAGATCCGCACGCGGAACGAAGTCCTGCGCGCGAATCGTCACTGTGTTTTGATCACGCACGCCGCTCATGCCCACGCGTACTTCACGAGCGCCCGCTCGATTGAAGTTGATCGATGCCGTGAACTCTTCGATGTGCGGCAACGACCCTTCGGCGCCTTCCGCAGCCATCGGATACGAATACAGCCGGCGTTCGCCCTTCGCTCCGGTTCGTCCTAACCACTCGGCATAACGCACGACGACACGTCGGGTTTGTCCGGGAAGAATAGGGTAGAGACGCGCCTTGTACGTGCCCGGTGCGTCCCACTCGAGCAGCGCTGGGTCTTCTTTGCTGCCTTGGTAAACATTCGATTGATACTGAGCAGCGGCCGCCTGTTTTTCTTTGACGTACCCCCAAGACACGACGCCTTCGCGATCCACGCCAAACTTGTGCAAGCTCGCCCCTTGCGGCGTGCGAAAGCGATAAACGCCTTCAACCGTCGTCGAGCTTGGATTGAAAAACACCTCGTCGACTTCCGTGATTGCGAAGTCCTCCTGGATCGTCACGTGCACATCGAGCTTTTGGATCGTGAGCGGGAAGCGCGGAGCACCTTGATTTCCCGGCGCCCGAGCTCCCACAGTGCCTACGCCGAACGGTGCTGGTTCAGCCACGCGATCGGTCGTTCCGAGGCCGCCCGTCCAGTCTTCCCACGCGAGTACGGGAGACGTTGTTGCCGACGCTGCGCCCTTCTTCCGGTCGATCACCATGCGTTCGCCCGCCGTTGCGCGACCTTCTCCATCCGTGCGTACTTCGCCGGCGAGCACGTACACGTCCGTCGAGTCGCCTGCTGCGGGTACATCAATGCTTGCCCGCACATGCGCGAGATGTAGCGGACCCGTAGGTGTCAACAGATCCGTCGTGAGCGATGTCGGAGTGTCGACGAAGACGCGTCCTTCTTGGATCTCGATGACCTCCGCGCGCACCACCAGCTTGGCAGGACCGCGGATGAGCAACGTGGCGCCACCGTCACGCCTTAGCCAAGCCAAACCGTCTGGTTTGACTTGAACAACCTCACCATCGACGAGCCGTTCGCGCGGGTAGGGTGCGCGTTCCGGTTCGTTTGGAGGCCTCACAATCACCTCGCGCCGAACTGTGCGTAGTTCAGCCCAAGTTTGTGATCTTGGCAGGGTGGGACGTTCGGGCTCACGACAGCCAGCAAGGACAGTCGGACAAACGAACGCGAGGAAAGTGACAATGACGATCGCGAAACGTGGACGATTTCTTCGTAGGGACATGCGGCGTGGCCTCCGCATCGAGATGGAAAGGAGAGCCGGACGCCCTCCCGATCTCGAGACTACTCACGACAACGCAGGATGTCTTTGGTTCCGCTCTCCTACGCCACGATCGCAGATGCCTCTTGTTCCACCCGTTATGAAAACTCTTTCTGGCTCCCCCTCTACACGCAGCATCACGGATTGATGCGGAGTTGGAGAGGGGGTTGGGGGGGTGATGCGCGAGAGCGGATGAGGCGTAGGACGTTAAGAGTGAGGTGGGAGTGAGGCAGGAGTGAGGCGCAGGACGTCAAAGTGAGGCTCAGGGCGGCGCTGTCTGGACGTCCGTGCCTGGCTTCTTCATCGACTTCAAGATGTTGAATTCGACGCGTCGATTCTTCTGCTTGCCCTTCGCATCTTTGTTGTCGGCGATGGGTTTGTCTGGACCGTAACCCTTGGCGGTCAAACGAGTCTTGTCCACGCCCTTGTCGACGAGGTACTTCACGACGGCATCGGCGCGCTTCTGCGAGAGCGTTCGATTTTGATCGGCGACGCCAGCATTGTCGGTGTGACCGGCGACCTCGATGAGGAAGATTTCCTTGCGGTTGTTGAGCACGCTCGCAACGGCATTGAGCACGGCGAAGCTGACCGCGCCTTGGATCTTGTCGCTGCCCGTCGCGAACTCGACGCGCTGCAAGATCTTGATGCCTTCGTCGGTGACTTCAACCAAGCTGACGCCCTTGTCGGGACAACCGTCGGTGTCGTCGACACCGTTCATCGTCTCGGGCTTGGTCGGGCACTTGTCGACGTGGTCGGGGATGCCGTCCTTGTCTGAGTCGGGCGCTTCGTCGGGACAACCGTCGTTGTCTTTGACGCCGTTGACGATTTCTGGTTCGAGCGGGCACTCATCGGCTTCGTCGAGGATCTTGTCGTTGTCGTTGTCTGCTTCGGGACAGCCGTCTTCATCTTTGAATCCGTCGGTGTCTTCCGCTTCGGTCGGGCACTTGTCGACCTTGTCCATGATGCCGTCTTCGTCGCCATCAGGACAGCCGTAGAACTCTTTGCTGCGCATCTTGCCGGCTTCGTCCGGGCACTTGTCCTCGGAGTCGCCGATTTTGTCGTTGTCGCGATCGGGCAGGATGTCTGGACAACCATCTGCGTCGTCGAGTCCGTTGATGGTTTCCTGTTTGTCCGGGCACTTGTCCTTCGCGTCGAGAACGTTGTCTTGATCGTTGTCGTCGTCAAGGCATCCGTCGTCGTCTTGGAAACCATCTTTGTCTTCGGCGATCGTCGGACACTTGTCGTTCTTGTCGTTGATCCCGTCGCCGTCTTCGTCGCCGACTTCACTCACGAACATGACGCCACCGATGGCGCGGAAAAGCGGCACGCCCACGCCTTGGAGCACGCCACCACCACCACCGATCGTGAAAGCGATGGGAAGGTTGAGCGGCGTGATCTGCGCGCCGCCGTCAACTTCGAGCGAGTTGGTGCCGTTGAGCGTACTGAATTTCGTACCGCCAAAACCTTCCGCGAACACCTTGAAAATCGGGCTCACTTGGTAACCAACCGCTGCGCCGTAACGGAATTCGAACGGACCGATCGTGGTCGTACCGAGGCGCCCTGCGGGTCGGTATTGGCCACGCAAGTTCAGGGCGTAGGAGAGACTGCCCAAGCGACCGTCTACGATGAGACGCCCACCGGCGCTGATCGGCAAACCGTTGCCGATGTAGCTGTTTTGCGCGGTCAGCGTGCCGAGTGGTGCCGAAACGTCGATCGCGCCACCGAGCACGAGCGCGCCCTTTTGTGGATCGCCGTAAAACCGGAACTTACCTTCGAGTGTCGCATCACCCACGCCAAAGGCTTTGAGCCCCCCTGTTGCTGGACCGCCCGTGGTGACGTCGATGCCGTCACCACTCACGTACACCACGGGTGCGCGCAACCCGATTTGGACGAACGAAACGGGGATGAACGAAGCGAGCACATCTACGGTGAACATGTCGCTGATGACGCTGACATCGCGCGTGTTCGTCGCATTTGGCTCACTACAGTTTGTCGCGGCCCTACAGCTCTTCACGACGAACGGCTTGTTCGCGTAGTTGAATAAGACTCCCGCGGTAAAACCCATCACGGAGTCCATGCGGGCGCCTTCGACCGTGAAGTAGTTCTTCGAACCGGGCGCTGCGTCGAAACGCTGGACGGAAAATTCGCCTTCTTGCGCGGTTTGTTGAGCCCCTGCAGTCGCGGACACGAGCAATGAGCTGCAAAGTCCTACGAGTGGCAGCCACCTGAACGATAGTCGCGTTCTCATCAATCCTCTTGGCCCGGAATGGACGGAACCCACACGTTGGGAACGGCGTTACACGAGGATTGCAGGAATAAAAGAGTGCTCGATTTACTGCAACAATGATCGGGATTCGGGCAACGACTTCACTCCGTTTCCCCTAAATGCCGCAGCGGCAACTCGCATAGCGCTCGTTGATTGGCAGCGTCGGTGTCAAATCCGGCCGATCGTGGTCGCGAGTGTCGTTGACATTTGCCCCCATAGTCTGGCAGGCGACGCGTCAACTGAGGTTTTCCCACTCCCAATCCGCGATGACGCGGACATCGTTGGACATCGTTGGACATCGTTCGGCGTTGACCACACAGGCCGGGCGTGAGACACCGCCGTTGTCTCTCAGAGGGTGTGCATCAGGCGTCGCGAGCGATGTGAAGCTAGGGAGGACGACGGAAGCGTACATCGTACGCTGAGTAAGTCCGACCGACGCAGCGCAACGCGCAGCAGCCTGATAAACACCCTCTCACATGTTTGGCTCGAACGAGCTCGTGTGGCAGGACGAATCGAACCAACCCATAAAAACCCAGCACGCATGGATCGGTTTCCAAAGGCGGGGACGTCCTGCGTGTGGCATGCAGCAGCACCGATGCGAACTTCGTCGTGGTCTCAAGGCTTCTCGCGCACATCGATTTCGGCTCTTGTGGCGTTCGGATCGAGCGTGTTTTTTTCGGTGTCCGCTGCGGCGCAACCCGCGCCGACCGACGCTCCGCAGCCGCCTCCGGCGTCTTCAGAAGCGAAACCCGCCGATACCAAACCCGCCGACGCGAATCCGGCACGTGACGCCGCGCCAAACCCTTCGCGTACCGACGACGAGCGTCTCGTGCCTACACAAGCGCCGACGCCGAAGGCGATCGCTACACCTGATCCCGACCGGGACAAACGCGCGCTCGTGCGGCAAGCAGCGGAACGACCAACTCCCAGCAACAGCGTTGGAGCGCGTCCGAGCGAAGTGTTTGCTGAAGACTGGTGGTCACAGGCGCGTCCGAGTCTCGAGCTGCACGGTGTGTTTCGCGTGCGTACTGAATTCTTCCACCAGTTTGCCCTCGGACGACGTGATCCCGCATCGAGTGCGTTGTGGCCGCAACCTGCTGACAACCATCACATTCCGACGGCTGGCGAAGCGCAACTCGTGCGCTTGTGTGGCGATAGTCCCACCGCTATTCCGCTCGATCCGTGCGAGAACAACTCGCAACTTGGTGCGAACATTCGCTTTCGCGTGAACCCCGAAATTCACATCTCGGACAACCTTCGCATCCATTCGCAGTTCGACATTCTTGACAACCTCGTGCTCGGTTCGACGCCCGAGGGTTACGCGAACGTGCCGGGTGCCGGGGGTGGATACACCGTTGCTGCGCATGGTGGATACGCACCGCTTGGATCGTTCTCTACGACCACGTGGGCACCCGTTGCAGGTCAAACGAGTCTCTCGGATTCCATCATTGCGAAGCGCGCGTGGGCTGAATACACGACGCCCGTAGGTCTGTTGCGCTTCGGTCGTATGCCCAATCATTGGGGCCTCGGCATGGTCTACAACTCAGGCGACGGATACGACTCGGATTGGCAGTCGACAACCGACCGCATCATGTTCACGACTGGGATCAAGAAGTACGACCTGTACTTCACCGGCGCATGGGATCACGTCGGCATAGGCGCCACGAGTGCTCGGAACAACGAGCAACAAGGCCAGCCATACAACTTGTCCAATCTCGACGACGTGAATCAGTTCGTGGGAATGATCGCGCGCAAGCGTGATCCCGAATTGCAACTGCTCGATCTCGCCAAAGGTTTGCCCGTCATCAATGGCGGTCTCTACTTCGCCTATCGCAATCAGCAGTTGGCCAACGACGACACGTCATCGACAAACTCGGCGTCGCTCGGGCAGTCATCGACGAACGTTCGTCTCGGCTACACGCGACGCGAGGCCGAGTTTTTCATGCCCGACCTTTGGTTCCAGTTCCTCTACAAGAAGTTCCGCTTCGAAGCGGAAGCAGCGATGGTTTATGGAACGGTCGAAAATTTGGGCACGGCGGGCCGACCGAGTGGGAATCTCACGGGGCAGCCCCCCGTCGTGGATGTCAACCCACTCGATTCCAAGGACGTTGGTTACAAAGTCCAGAGTTTTGGCCTCACGACGCAAGCGCAGTTCCGAGCGATGGAGGACAAACTTCGTCTCGACTTTGGGTTTGGCTGGGCGTCGGGTGATCCCGATGTTGATTCGCTCGCGCCGCCTCGTTCGGGCGTTCAGCCGCAACTCACGGCGGACCGGACATACTCGACGTTCCGTTATCATCCAGACTATCGCGTTGATCTCATTTTCTGGCGCAACATCATGTCGCGCGTACAAGGGGCCTACTACTTCCGACCTCAGGTGCAGTACGACTTCGCGCGGGATCCCAACGGGCAGCGGCTTGGAGGCAGCGCGGCGGTCATCTGGAGCCGCGCGAGCGAATTCATCCAGACGCCAGGCAACAAGCGTGATCTCGGCGTCGAACTCGATGTGTCGCTGTATTTCCAGGCCAAAGATGGCAGCTTGAATGACGGAATCGACAAGATGGGCGGGTTCTACACGGCCCTTCAATATGGCGTGTTCTTCCCTCTCGGAGGTCTCGACTACTTGCCCGGCGAGTTGACTTCGTACAACAAGCTAACGGGTTTGGGGACCATCGAAACGGCTACAGCGCAAGCGTTCCGACTGTATCTAGGCGTGATGTTCTAGGACTGTGTTCCGCAGGCTGCTCGCGCCGTCTGCAGAACACACTCCATATGGCAGATTGACGCGCGCTTCTTCAGCAAAAAATGCTAGAGGGGGGCACCCGTATGTCTGCCTCTAGCCATCAAATCCGCCGCACCTTCCTCGATTTCTTCGGCGCACGTGGACACGAAGTCGTCCCAAGCGCTTCGCTCGTTCCGCAGAACGATCCGACGTTGATGTTCACGAACGCCGGAATGGTTCCATTCAAAGACGTTTTCACGGGCAAAGACGCACGCTCGTACAAACGGGCGGCGAGCAGCCAAAAGTGCATTCGAATCAGTGGCAAGCACAACGACCTCGAGAACGTTGGGGTCACCGCGCGTCATCACACGTTCTTCGAGATGCTCGGGAATTTCAGTTTTGGCGCGTATTTCAAGGAAGAAGCCATCGTCAGTGCGTGGGATTTACTCACGAAGGAATACGGCGTTTCCGCAGACAAACTCGTGATCACTGTGTTTCAAGGGGCCGATGGGTTTGCCGCGGACGATGAAGCCGCGGCGCTTTGGCGCAAGGTCACGGGATTCGGCGACGATCGCATCTTGCGCTTAGGTATGGCGGATAATTTTTGGAGCATGGGAGATACGGGGCCTTGTGGGCCTTGTTCGGAAATCCATTACTTCCATGGCGGCGCGACCGACGTATCGCGTTTTGGTGAAGAACCGCGACTTGATGGATCCGGATGGACCGAAATCTGGAACCTCGTATTCATGCAATACGATCGTGCCGAGAAAAACGCACCCGTGACGAACCTTCCGGCCCCGAGCATTGATACAGGAATGGGGCTCGAGCGGATATCTGCTGTATTGCAAGGGGTGTCGTCGAATTACGATACTGACCTTTTGCGTCCACTCGTCGAATGTGCGTCCGCGATTGCGCAAAAACCTTATGGGGCCACGAATGCTCCTGACGACGTGTCGATGCGGGTCATTGCTGATCACGCTCGAACGACGGCATTTTTGATGGCTGAAGGCGTTTCGCCAGAAAAACAACGACGTGAATACGTATTGCGCCGAGTCATGCGGCGGGCGATTCGTCACGGATATCGTCTCGGCATTGAAAAACCATTTTTGCACGAAGTCGCCAATCTCGTGATCGACCGCATGGGCGACGTCTATCCCGAATTGCGCACCCGCCGGGAACTCATTTTGCGCGTGACGGAAGACGAAGAAGTCCGATTCCGAGCGACGTTGAAGCGCGGTTTGAAGATTCTGGATGAACGTTTCGACGAAATGAAAAAGCGGGGCGAAAACGTTCTGTCGGCACCCGCGGCGGCGGATTTGTATACGACGTACGGTTTTCCGCTCGATCTCACCCAAGTCATTTGTGCCGAACAGGGGCATGGCGTGGACGTGGAAGGAGCCGAGAAAGTCATTCATGGCGCGGACGAAACCGATGGTCCGATCGATCCGAATGCGGCCGTGGATACCGCCTACCGTGATGCTCGCGCAAAGCTCGCTGCACCTGTGGTTTTTACGGGTTATGACCACGAGCAAGGGACCAGCGAAGTCGTGGCGATCATATTGGTGGAATCTGGAGAAAGCCAAGACAAACCAAAACGATCGCTCTCCGCTCGAGCTGGAGAGGGGACGAAAGTCGAAATCGTCGTCTCGAAAACGCCATTTTATGCAGAAAGTGGTGGTCAAGTGGGCGATGTGGGGACCATTTCGAGCGATTCCGGCTTACGGATTCGCGTGACCGACGTGCAAAAACCGGTTGGTGGACTCGTCGTGCACATGGGTGTCGTCGAAGCCGGGGAAGTGAAACTCGGCAGTCCCGTGCGTCTCGATGTGGACCACGCCGCGCGTTCGGCAACGCGACGTAATCATTCCGCGACACATTTGTTGCATTGGGCATTACGCACGGTGCTTGGCGAACATGCGCAGCAAAAAGGATCGCGCGTCGGGTCGGATATGTTGCGCTTCGATTTTGCGCACAACAAGCCGCTCGGGCGAGAAGAAATCGAACGAATCGAGGATCTCGTCAATGCGAAGATTCTCGAAAACGCGCCCGTCGTGACTGAAGTATTGCAAATTGCCGAAGCGCGCCAACGCGGGGCAGTTGCCATTTTCGAGGAAAAATATGGCGATGTCGTGCGCATGTTGACGATGACTCGAGATTCCGTCGAGTTATGCGGTGGCACGCATGCGTTGGCGCTTGGGGACATTGGTCTTTTCAAGATTACGTCCGAAGGTGGCGTGGCCGCCGGTGTACGCCGCATTTTTGCGGCTACGGGCCTCAATGCATTGGCTTATGTGCGAGGCGTGGAAGAAGAGATGTCGCGGGCGCGCGTGGCAGCGAAAGCGACGGGCGTGGACTTGGCGGACAAGATTGGCAAAATCGTCGCACACGAACGCGAACTAGAAAAAAAGCTGGCGGACCTCGAACGGCGTCTCATCGAAGGCGGCGGTCCTGGTGGTGGCGGTGGTGGCGGAATGGACGCCATGATGGCCGAAGCGAAAGACATTGGAGGAATTCGTGTGCTTGCGCGTCGTCTTCCAGATGGAACGCAATCGGTGGTATTGCGTGAATTGGCGGACAAGCTTCGGGACAAGCTTGGTGAGCATAGCGTGGTGCTCGTGGGTTGCGTTGCGGGCGACAAGGTGCAACTTTGCGTCATGGTATCGAAAGCCGCGACGGCCAAGATCAAGGCCGGTGACTTGATCAAAGCAGTTGCGACGATCGTCGGCGGATCGGGTGGTGGTCGTGCCGATATGGCTCAAGCTGGTGGCAGCGAAATCGGCAAGATCGATGAAGCCGTGGCGGCTGCATATGGTGAAGTCGCACGGCTCGTCGGGAGTTGATGCGTCCGCGTTAAGCGATTGTCTATATTTTTGCAACGGCAGCATTCCGAAACCAGATAATCACGCTTCGCGTCATTGACGCGCCTGTGGACGTATCCATAGGCGACGACACGTAGCGCTTGCAACGCGCGACCGATTGCCGTACGCCTATTGTGGTACTTGCCTCCGAGAGGGTGTTTTTCAGGAATTTGCAGCATTTCAGCACCTCACCCCCGGCCCTCTCTCCAACTCCGCGGCTTCGCCGCAACGTGGAGAGGGGAGATTTCCCAGTGACGCGCAAATTGCTGAAAAACACCCTCAGACATTTCACTCTAAACAAAGGGTCCTGCCATGACGCGTTCTTTTGGCTTGCTGATGTGCTTCCCCATAATGTCGGTTTCGGCGTTGCTCACTGGTTGTGGTGATGCAGGCAATAACGCGAGCGACACGCCAGATGAATTCTGGGGTACGGAAGTCGCAAGCGTTCGTGAGCATCCGTATCAGCCGCATTTCGAGGCGGCCGCACAAAAATTTAATGTGCCCGCTCCGCTTCTTGTAGCGCTTGGGTATTCGGAAACGCGTCTTTATCATGTGCCGGGCGAAGCTTCGGAAATCGAAGGATTGCCGGCAACGTATGGCGTCATGGCGCTCAGTGGCGATGTCGTGGCCAAAGGCGCTTTGCTTGCGGGCGTATCCGAAGCTGACGTCGAAAACGACCCCGCTGGAAACATCATGGCCGCGGCAGCGTTGCTTGATGAACACGCCACGACGCTCGACATCGATCGTAATGATCTCGGTGCTTGGGCACCGGCTGTTGCCGAATACTTTGCCAATCCGAACCTCGAGGCGGCGGCGCATTTCATCCATGAGGATGTGTACCAGGCGCTCCGTGACGGCATTGCGGCGCCGGACGACAGCGGCATTAGCGAAATTCTAGGTGCGATTCCGGATGTCACGCCCAAGTTTCCGTCGCCTAAAGCCGTGGGTGGAGGCGAGCCTCCGAATGCGTATTATTCAGGCGCGAAATGGCGTCCTTCGCCTTCGTCCAATTATTCGTCGGGCCGCAGTGGCAACAAGGTCGAATTGCTCGTCGTACATACCTGCGCTGGCGCTTATTCGGGTTGCTGGGGCTGGCTCAATACGCCGTATCCGCAAAACCCCAACAAGACCAGTGCTCACTATGTCATCAACGAAAGCGGCAGTGAAATCTCGGCGCTCGTTGACGAAGTGAATACGGCGCATCACGTGGGCAAGACGTGGCAAGGCCTTTCGACCAATACGCGTTCGGTGGGTCTCGAGCACGGCGGATTTTCGTATTCGGGCTCCAACAAATGGACCGAAGGACAACTTGCCGCATCCGCAAAACTCGCGTGTGACGTCGTCAAGCGCCAAAACATCGTTCGCGATCGTAATCATATCATTGGCCATTACCAACCCGATCCGGTCAATCGTGCAAATGATCCGGGCACGAGCTTTCCGTGGACCGATTACATGAACCGCATCAATGCGTGTGTTGGTGGCGGCGGTGGCGGCGGTGGCGGTGGTGAACCCGCGGCGACAATCACCATCGATAGCAACAACGCCAGCAACAATGCCGCCACCGGTCGTATGGTGGCGCCGTCGGCGAATTGGAAAGCCTCGGCCAATGTTACCGGGTATTACAACTCCGGATATTGGGTAGCTCCGACGGCCGCGGTCTCCGACGGCGTGCATTTCGAGTTTTACCTGGCCGCGCCTGCTTCCAAGCAGATCTTTGCGTGGTGGACATCGGCTGCGGATCGCGCATCGGCCGTTCCTTACGTGGTCTTTAACGCGGCGGGTACGAAGCTTGGTTCGGTCAACAAGAATCAGCAATCGGGCGGCGGCGCATGGCAAAGCGTCGGGACGTTCGCCTTCACGGCGGGTTGGAACCGCGTGACGGTTTCTCGTTGGACGACGGTCGGCCAGCAGGTCGTTGCTGACGCCATTCAGGTTCGTTAAA
>JANORL010001507.1:0-5589 GCA_031415295.1 Polyangiaceae bacterium
ATCCCATTTGTGATTGGTGCGCAAAATCCGCTGGGTTGATTCGTCTTCGCGTTGCTGCATGCCATACACGTCGATGCGCATTCATTGTCGCAGCAGAAACCATCGACACAATAGTTATTGAGGCAATCGGTATTGACCATGCACGGTATCGCTACGGGAACGCATTCTTTGTTGTAGCAAAGCAAAGTGGCTGGATCGCAATCAGAGCACGAGCCGCCAATACAAATCTTACAGTCGTCACACTTGGTACCATCCGGGGCGGTTATCGACGTGAAAGTGGCATCTTCGTTGCAAATCTCAATAGTGCAAGGATTGTCATCTTGGAGGGCATCGCTGGGAGCAAATCCTTCTTCGGCTTCGCCGGTAGGTGTGCAAAGGATCGCTTTGCAGTCGCCAACGACATCATTGGCGGCAATTTTTCCAATGTTGCGGGGCGTTCGCGAGCATATTTCGTTATCGCACGCGAATGCGACGCATGGATTCAAGGGCAAGCCGCAGTCGTTGGAAGACATACAGCCAATACAAACTCCTTCCGCGTTGCAGAGGAGACCGGCGTTGGGGGCGCCACAGGGGCGTCCCGTCAAGGGTTTTACTTGCGCAACGCCGTCGATGCACGAAACTTCGCTGCACTCATTCGTGTCCAACGGTGCATCGTTGGGATCGTTTTCGCGGATTTCGCCTCCTTTCCCATCGCATTGGATACGCTTGCAATCTTGGTCAAGTTGGCCAACGGGATAAGTGCCCGAGGGGACTGGATTGGTTCGTTTGCACAACCCCTCAATACATTCGCGTACACTGCAAAGATCCAAACCTGGACAATCCTTTGCTTCCGTGCATGAAATGGGCTGCTCTTTATCGAACTCCTCAAAGCTGTAAATAGCTACACAACCGCCACCTACCCCAAACATCGCAGCCAATGCCAAAATGCTCGGAATCGCTCGCATGCTACGTGTCAATGGCATCAGAAGCTCCCTTCGAGACCTACGAATCCGGGGCCAACAATAAAAGAATGAGCGCTTCGGTGTTTGGCCGAATCGTTTTTCCTCTTGTACAACAACAAAAACGCCCCCGCTCCAGCTCCCGCAATACCCATGCCCCACGCAATGGTATTGGCCACGAGAAGCGGTTTTCCCGATTTCGAGGCCTCGTACCCCGCTGCCGTCGTGCATACCGAGTTCGGACATCCTTCGTCCACGCGGCCCTTCGTCGATACCAATAACCCTCCCGTAATCGCCGCCGTCACGAATCCGAGTCCCCCTACGCCAAGCGCCGCAATCGCCGCAATTCGTTGGGGCCCCAAACCACTCACCACTTGCGGAGGTGGATCCGGCAATCGCGCGCCCGCTTTTACCGTCACCGTTTCATGCACAGCTTCTGCCAAGTCCACTTGCACCGCTTCATCAGCGTATTTCGGCGCCAATACCTTGATTTCGTGTTTGCCTGGATTCGCTGGAAACTCGACATCGAGCGCTTCGATTTCCCGCCCATCGAGCGTCACGCGACCACCCGTCGGAAGTGGAGATGCCAACTTCACCGTCAAATAGGGCAATCGAGGTTCGATGAGCGCCAATTGTCTTTTCGAAGGTGCCAAACGTGGATCGCCCGGTTCGAGCACCACGATTCCTTCTTTGTAATAACGTACGGCCGTGACGAATCGCTTTTCGTGTTCTTCACATTGCGCCAAATTAAACAGCGTCCCCGCACGGCGCGCAAGCTTCAGGCTTTCCTCGAATTTGGGACACGCTTTCGCGTAATCGTTGGCCTTGACCGCTGCTCGCCCTTCGTTGAACAACGTTTCCGCACGCTTTCGGTCTTCATCTGGACTGCCCGCCAAGGCCGCGCCGGAAAATGTCGTCATCAGCAGAGCGGCAGTAAAACCCCTAAAAATGGCGGAACGAGTCAAAATCGTGGCGAATTGCTTCCAATTTACCATTGGCTGAAAATGTCCTTCGAACCGCCTGTCTTACTGGTCGTCGTCGGTTTCGTCGGCTTTGTCGTTCCTTTGGTCGTGTAAGGCGTCGTTTGAGGCGCTGCACCCAAATGGGTTTGGGTGGACGTACTCGGTAGTGGTATCGCCATTGCTGATGTTGCAGTCGACACTTCGGGCACAGGTATCGGTGTAGGCGCCACAGTTGCGGCAACGTTCGCAGAGGCGGAAAGCGCTGCAGTTGCAGAGGTCATCGCTGCCGGCGAAATGCTGGGCGATGGTCGTGTCGATACAAATACGATCGCCGCCGTAGTTACCGCCAAACCAAGAAGTCCTCCGGCCGCGAGCATCACGTGACGATTTATTGGTGACGACGTCTCGAGTGCGTCATGCGCCAGAGCAACATTGCCCGTCATCGGCCCAGGATGTCGACCCACCGCCGTCGTGCGACTCATGGGCAAAAATTGCGAAGTCGCCGGCAGTGTTTGTCGAACCGTACGCAGTGCTCGCTGCATCTCTCCGGCATTCGTCCAGCGTTTTTCTCGTTGAAACAGCAGCGCCCGATCCACGATTGCACCGAGATCTCGTGGTACGTCGGCAGCGATCGAACTGACCGGTGGAGCTTGTTGCGTCATCGCCGACAACAGCACTTTGTTCAGCGTTTCCGCGTTGTGAATGAGTTTTCCCGTGAGCACGTAAAACATGATCGCACCAAGCGCCCAAAGATCCGTGCGCCCGTCGATCTCGGCATTCTGCCCAAGCGCTTGCTCGGGAGGCATAAACGCGGGAGTACCCATGATGTGCCCGGCTTCGGTCATGCGTCCCGTGCTCGGTCCTTCCAGCATTCGCGCGGTACCAAAGTCGAGGATCTTGACCTGTCCATCGTAGGTCAGAAAGATGTTTTCTGGCTTGAGATCACGGTGAATGACACCTTTGTCATGAGCGGCTGCGAGCACGTCGAGGAGTTTGTCCGTAACGAGTGCGGCGTCGCTGGGCGACACACGCATGTTCGGGCATGCTCGCGTGTAGTCCTCGAGGGTTTGTCCTTCGAGAAGCTCCATCACCAGGAAAACGGAACCATCTTCGGCTGTGTCGTCATCGAGAACGACGACGGCTCCGGGATGTGCGATGCGATTGGCGACATAACCTTCACGCAAGAACCGTCGCTTTGCTTCGTCATTCGCGGACAGTTCGGGACGCAGTAGTTTTACCGCGCCACGTTTGCCATTCCGATGCGTTGCCGCATAAACACAGGCCGATCCACCAACGCCGAGCAGCGCGTCGAGTCGCCACTTGCCGCGTAACACTTGGCCGACGCGTGTCGCGGCGAAGGCGTGGATATCATCGGCACCAGCAGACATCGCCATGATCGAACTGATTTATACAGGAAATGTCAAGGAATACGGTGGAGATTCACCACGACGTGCCGTCACTTTTTCGCTTTGTCGAGTGACTCGCGAAGTGCCAAGAACCGTTCGCACTTCTTGCCAATATCGAGCTTCCAATCAACACGTGCTTGGCAAAGCTTTTTGGCGCGTTCCACCGTCTCTTCGCTGCCCACGCCCATCGCTTTGCTTGCGGCGGCTTCCGCATCTTTGCCGATGTTTTCTTTGTAACCGGCTTCGTTCACGAACTCTTTCGCGCCCAGCATCTTGCGCAAATCGTCCGAAATGGTGGGCGTTTCTCCCCACGCGCTGGTCGAACGCACGGCTGCACGAACATACGCAAGCCAAATGCGATCTTTGACTTTCGTATCGCCACAAGGCATTTCAGATGGCTTGGCAAGCAAATCTTCAGCTTGAAGTTTGCCCGATGCGGCACGGACGAGACGTGCTGCGGAAGTTTTGGCCGTTGCTTCGTCGTCAGAAGTCAATTTGCCGGCTTCGAGGTTTTTGGCGAGCGCGTCGCACGAAGATAGGTACCGCTCCTTGACGCGTTTTTCTTCGCAAACCTTCTTCTTTTCGTCGATCGCGTTGAAGTGTTCAGGCAGCGCGTTGCGTTGCTCTTCATCCGTCAGCTCGATCGGAGCGCAAGGATCCACCGAAGCGGCGATACGCGTCGCCACGCGTTGTCTCGCGTTGGTTATGCGTCGTTCGCGAAACTGAAACGCAAAGACGACCAAAATCACAGCAAAGATCAGGAATGCCAGCGACACGCGCAAAAGCAGGCGACGTTGAAGAACTTTGCGGACAAGGTTGCTCTTGTTGATTGTCTCGGCCGCCTTCTCGATTCCTTCTTCCCAGATGTCGAGTTCCGCCGAGAGTTGTTTCAACGGGGCCACAAGTTCACGTTCCCGGGAAAACCTTCGGGATATATTGAGGAGCGCTTGCGCTGCACTCCTGCGTCGAGGGTCGACTTCGATCGTCGCGCCTGCAAGACCCGTAAGCAAACCACCCACAGCGAGCGAGTAACGATCGAACGTTGCATGCGCGTCGATACGCGCAGCCTCGATCTTGTCGACATGGGCCATCATCTCGGCCCACGGAAGGATCGCTTGAACTTCTCGTGGTGAAAGTCCAAACCGTTTCGCTGTGGCTTGCACGCCACGAGTGAGTGCGGCGATGAGTTTTTCTTTGGTGATTTCGTTGAGTCCCGGGATGACACGCACTTCGCGCCATTGCTCGAATGCAAGCACGATCGGAGCGGAAGCGAATTCGCTCAGAGTGTTACCGAAGTCAATGCGTTTGGCTGTCACGTGGTCCCTCGGGGTTTGCCGGCGGGCATCGTACGTACAATTGATGCGGCCTGCAATCGCTCGTGAACATGGCAGCTTCTTGACGCGCGCGTGTACCTTTTTGGGCGCACTACAGGTACGATGCGTGGTGATGACGTCACGAACTCTGCTTTCCGTCGTTGCTCTTCCCGTCGTGATCGCGCTCGTTGCAGCATGTGACGAGCCGAAGCCCGACCCCAAAGCGCAAAAGCCAAGTGCTGCGCCATCGGTTGCTGTTGCACCTCCGACGCCCACTCCGACCGCGACAGAGGCAGCTGCTCCGCCGAAGAAAAAAGATGTTGTGTGCTCGAAGGAGAACACGGTGACGTTGTCCGATCCGAAATTCGAAGCGGAAGTTCGCGTGCAGGCGTCAAAGCCCGAAGGGGCATTAACGAAAGCGGATCTTGGCAAAGTCAAGACGCTCAAGCTCACCGAAGCGAAACTCGATGAGCTGGATCCGTGCATTTTTCCGCTGTTTACGTCTGTCAAGGGGCTTTATTTGCCCCCTGGGAAAATTGACGATCTGTCGCCTTTGAAGACGTTGACGACGCTCACGTCGTTGCGTGCTGCAGCGACGGCGATCAAGGATCTGACGCCGTTGATTGGTTTGGCGAAACTCGATCGACTGGACATTGGCCGTACGGCGGTGAAGGATTTGACGCCGTTGTCTGGATTGACAAACCTGACGGAACTGCAGATCGATGAGACCGAAGTGACGGATCTGTCGCCGCTTTCGAAGCTGACGAAACTCGAGATGTTGCAGATGAAACGGACGCAGATTTCGGATTTGTCGCCGCTGAAGGGCATCAAAACGTTGAAGTCGTTGTTCATCGACGGTTCGTCCGCGAGTGGCAAAGCCGCGGGACTCGGGATCCCAGGGCTAAAAGTGCACGACGAGTGAGGGTGTTTATCAGGCTGCTGCGCGTAACGAATCGTCGGTCGGGCTTGC
>JANORL010001508.1:0-3993 GCA_031415295.1 Polyangiaceae bacterium
CGGCCAAGTTGCCGTAACCACGCCGAACGGTACGACGCTGCCGCTCGTAGAAAAAAACGGGTTCAAAATCGGACACCTCGTCGCGATGCCCGTAAAAAATACATTCGCACCGGGGCTCGAGGCTGACTGCTGGGGCTACAATGGTCGAACGCCTGGACCGACGATTGAAGTCGTCGAGGGCGATCGGGTTCGGTTTTACGTCACGAACAAGCTCCCCGAGCCGACGACGATGCATTGGCATGGTGTCATTTTGCCCAACGGCATGGATGGCGTGTCGGGGCTCAATCAACGTCCCATCAAACCCGGAGAAACATTTCTCTACGAATTTACGTTCAGATTTCCGGGGACGTTCATGTATCACCCGCATTTCGACGAAATGACCCAGATGGCGCTCGGAATGATGGGAATGATCGTGGTTCACCCGAAGCGGCCTAAAGGACCGCCGGTGGATCGCGACTTTGTGCTCATGACGCACGAGTGGAAAATCAACCCGGGTGCACGTCGCCCGGATCCGAATGCAATGGCCGACTTCAACGTGCTCACGTTTAATTCGAAGGCATTTCCAGGAACCGAGCCGCTCGTGGTTGGTCGCGGTGAGCGCGTGCGTATTCGTTTTGGCAATCTATCGGCGATGGATCACCACCCGATTCATTTCCACGGATTGACGTTCGACATCACCGGGACCGATGGGGGCGAGATCCCAACGTCGGCTCGGCATCCGGACACGACGGTACTCGTGCCCGTGGGCAGCACGAGGGTGATCGAGTTCGTTGCGGATGAGCCTGGCGATTGGGCAATGCATTGCCACATGACGCATCACGTGATGAACCAGATGGGACACGGAATGGGGGTCGTCGTTGGTGCCGATGCGCGCAAAATCGATAGCAGAGTGCAGGGCCTCGTGCCTGGATACATGACGATGGGACAAACCGGAATGGGAGATATGGCCGAAATGGGCATGCCCGCGCCGAAGAATTCGATTCCGATGATGGGAGGGCCAGGACCATTCGCGCCGGTGGATATGGGCGGTATGTTCACGATCTTGAAGGTACGAGACAATCCCGATACGGCCGATCCCAAAGGTTGGTATCAGCATCCGAAGGGGACCGTCGCGGATCTTGCGGACGACTCACTGATGAAAGCGGATGGAATCAATCCGGACGCGAAATTCGGGTGAACGCGGAGACGGACAAAAAGGATATCTTATGAACGCAAAAAGCATTTACGAGGTCCTTGCTGCTTTGGGGGCAGGAGCCATGGTTGCCAGTTGCACTACGTCGCCGGCACCCACAGATAAGTCTGAGGTGACTCCAGTCGCGGACGTTATTGCTGCAAGCCCAGTATCAGCAAAAAATCCAGTGGCAGTTGCACCACCACCGCCTGCGAGCATAGTTGACAGCAGCGCACTGGGCACATCGAGCGCCGTGGCTCCGCCTATCGCGGCAGCGCCCACGTCCGAGGCTCCAGGGCGCGCAGCGGCGGCGCCCAAGGCGAACACAGCGCCAACAGAAACGGCCGCGCCGGCACCTCTGCCCGTTGCCACGGCCACGCCGGTGGAACCGGCCAAACCCGCGCCTGTGCCCGCGGCAACGCCAACGGCCACCCACAAGCACGGACCAGACGGTAAATGCGGACAGGGCGCTTGCGGGTGATACGGAACGCGTTCATTCTAGAAGAAAACGATCGGATGAAGAAGAACCTCTCTCTCGCAATGTTCGGTTTTCTCCTGGGATTTTTGCCGTCATGCACCAAGACCAAGGAAGAGCCACCGCGTCCCATCGAGGACCGCCTCGTCGAAGAGTTTGCTGGAGCATATCCGACGAAGGCAAACCCCATAGGCACCGTGCGTAGTTTCGACATCACCGCTGCGGAGACGGAGCTTCCGCTCATTGACGGCAAACCACTACGCGTTTGGGCGTACAATGGGCAGGTGCCAGGGCCCGAAATACGCATTCGGCTAGGCGAGACCGTACGCGTCAAGTTCATCAACAAGTTACCGTTGCCTTCGACCATTCATTGGCATGGCGTGCGCGTGCCGAACGATATGGACGGCGTTCCAACACAAACGCGTCCGGCTATCAAACCAGGCGAATCGTTCGTCTACGAATTCACTCCGAAAGATGCAGGCACGTTCTGGTTTCACCCTCATATTCGCAGCAGTGAACAAGTCGAGCGCGGGCTCTTTGGGGTGCTCATCGTAGACGATCCCGTGCCGCCTGCATACAGCCGCGATATTGCATGGGTCATCGACGATTGGCTCATTGGTGACGATGGACAAATCGTTCTTAAATTCAATACTCGCCACGACCTCGCACACGACGGCCGTTGGGGCAATCGAGTGACCATCAATGGCCGGGAACGCGAGACGCTCGTGCTTCGCCCGGGCGAACGGATTCGACTGCGAATCGTGAACGTGGCCAACGGGCGCGTATTCGCGCCGAACTTCGGGAGCCTGGTGGCAAAGATCATGGCCGTAGACGGCTTGTATACGCGCGTACCGTTCGATGCGAGTGGTTTTGAAGTCGCGCCGGGCAATCGAATCGACGTGGACCTGACGGCGCCATCCGTGAGCAATGGGGTGATCGCGATCGAAGACCGTTTCTTACGGGCCCGCCCGCGGCACCTTGCCGATGTGCATATCGAGGGCGATCCGATGCAAACGCCAAGCTTCGATCCGCCTTTGCTTGCGAAGGTGCCCGAATGGAAAGCAGGAAGCGAAACCCGCGTGAATTCGGAATTGGTACTTGATGCACGAGCTGGTGGTCCCCTGGGCATTGAATGGACCATCAATGGAGTGGCATTCCAAGGGCACGAGAACGCGACAAACCATGCGGGAATACCGCTCGCGCTCAATCGCTTCAATCATCTGCGATTCACCAATAAAACAGCGCGCTTGCACCCCATCCACCTGCACGGGATGTTTTTCCGGGTACTCACGCGAAATGGCACCGCCGTGGACGAGCCGTTCTTTCGCGACACGGTATTGGTTCATTCGCGCGAAACCGTCGATGTGGGTGTCGTGCCTCTCGATGAGGGAAGCTGGATGCTGCATTGCCACATTCTCGAACACGCCGAAGCGGGGATGATGACCATGCTCGAGGTTGGAAAAAGCGCAGGCGCGAAGCACGATGTGCACGGGCACTGAGTGAGCTTTTGCCAAGGTTCCTGAAGCGCGATTTCGAGGTGTAATCCTCTCGCATCCCGAGCGTCAGCGAAGTTCGTTTCGGCAATTCTTACCCCATGGAGCACACCGATGACCACCGCCACTCGCTACATCCACGCATTTGGACCCGCCATTCTCACTCGACTTTACGACCCCCTCATGCGCCTCTTGCGCGAGGACGAATTCAAGGGCCGGCTGATCGACCTCGCGCAAGTTGAACCCGGACACCGCATTCTCGACGTTGGCTGCGGAACGGGCACGCTTGCAATGCGCATCTATCAGCGTCAACCCGGCGCCGAAGTCCATGGTGTCGATGGAGATCCCAAGATCCTCGATATCGCCCGCAACAAGGTAGCGAAAACCGGTGCAACCGTTGCATTCGAGCGGGCAATGGCCTGGGAGCTGCCTTATCCGGATGGCACCTTCGATCGCGTCGTCTCGAGCTTGGTTTTTCATCATCTTGTTACGGACAACAAGCGTCGCGCCGCGCGCGAGATTTTGCGCGTCCTTCGTCCAGGCGGCATATTCATTCTCGCGGACTTTGGCCCCCCACGTAGCATACCCGGCAAAGCGATTGCGTGGTCGCTGCGCTGGTTCGAGGAAGCGGCCGATAACCTTGCCGGGAGATTGCCTCGATTCCTCACGGACGCAGGCTTTTGTAATGTTGCAGAAATCGACCGCTTTCAGACATACATCGGCCCCATTGCATACCTGCAAGGTCGTAAGGGCACGGTCAGCGATTCGCAGTAAGAACGCGCTCGGTATCCATTGCGACGGCGCATCATCCGCGCCAAACCAGCATCCAAACCTGAAACCTACTGATTGTGACG
>JANORL010001509.1:0-4453 GCA_031415295.1 Polyangiaceae bacterium
GCGCCGCGACCGCCAGCGTGGAGGCCGCTACCGCGACCGAGTTCCCACTCGTCACGGAGCTGAACACCGTCGTCAGCCCCCAGGCTTGTCGCCATGCATCGACACGATCCACACGTGATACGTCACCCACTCCCCCTCGACCGGCGTCAGGGACAGCGTGAACTTCGCGGGCACGTCCGCTGGCAAGTCCATACTCACTTCGGACCACGTCGACACCGATGGTGACGTCAAACGCCCCACCAATTTGCCGTCAATGTGCACATCCGCCGCGATCCGTTTGGAAGGAACAACCCGCACCACGAGCCGACCTGACCGTTGCGGAACGACAAACCATCCGCGCTCCGCTTCGCCCCCTGGAATGATCCGACCTGCATCGAACAAATCCCGCTTGCCGCTCCCAGGTTCGGGCAACAGTCGATGCACGACAAACCCCATTCCGGGCTTCGGCATGTTGTACTGATGCGCCTTTTCACTAACGAGATCCGCAACGTCGAGTTCGTCGACGACATGTTCCCCCTCGCGCAACGTGCGTGGAATCCCGTCGCGATCGAGTGCGCTCCAATCCGCCTTGTACAAAACCTTCTCGGCGCCACCGCAAATCACGTTCCCGAAGACCGGAATGCCCACGAGCCGCTTGCCGAACATCGGTGGCAAATCGCCCCACCACGTCGGATACAACGCCATGTAGTCAGGTCGATCTTCCGGCGGAATTCGCTCGATTAACTCGATCGACGCCCCAAGACCGTTCACACCCGCTCGAGCAAACGGCAGATCGTGATAACCGCCAAGCCCGATCAGATCGAGTCCCGGACGATCCGATGCGTAAATGATCGCTCCAGCATCACCCACCAACACTCGTCGCGGTTTACGTTCGGCAAGCACCTTGCCGGCGATGATGTGTTGATCGCGAATGTTGCGACTCGCTCGACCGAAAAACCAAATCTGATCCCGCATGTTGGGCGCTTGGTGTGTCCAGTACACCGCCATCGCCGCACACGCGATCGCGACACGCCCACCCCATAACGCCCAAGCCTCACCCGTCATGCGCAATGCTGGCGTGATGAGCACACCGAGGCCGATCGCTGCGAGCACGAACAGCCATGAAACAGCGCTCATCGTGTATCGCTCGTTTTGCCAACGAACTTGACCGTTCAGCGCCACGAGCAACGACCAGCCAATGATTTGAGCCCAAAGGACCAGCGCAAAACCGCGTGTTTTCTTGGAAAAAAACGGCACGATCGCCAGAAGCGGAACGAGCCAACCCCAAGGCGACACATCGGCGAAGTGATGATCCGTGTTCCGTCGGACCACGTACTCGAGCAGGCTGCGCCACTCAGCAAACTTCTCCTGCGCCGTCATGTACGGCTGATTGATCGCCAGTTTCACGATCGCGCCTGCTGCGTTCCATTCCCCCGTGAATACGCGATGCGCGATCGACTGAAGACCCAACGTCATGGCCCCGGGCAAACCCATACGTAAAACCGTCGCCACTGCACTTCGAGCACCAAACGATCGCCACACGTACGCTGCCGCGAAGAAGGCAAACGCCGCGATGCACACGATCGACTCGGGTCGCGTCAAGAACAACAGCGCCCCGGCAAACCCTGCAACCCAGGCGTAACGCCGGCTCGTTCGTTGATCCTTGTCTTCCCCGACCACGGTGAGCGTCGGAATCAACATGAGCGCCCACATCCCAAGATGAAAGGCGTTCTCCATGCCGCTCCAGAGCGACCATGCGAGTGCTCCCATCGAAAAGATGGCCGGCGGCACCAAATATTTCGCCGCGCGACTGAGCGGATCGATCACGCGCCCTACGGCCAAAAAAAACGCGGTCAACGACAAAATCGCCACGAATGCGGCCCACACCATCAGGTTCGTCGTGCGAAACCCAAACAAATAACCGATGGACAAGACAAACGGGTACAAGACACTCGTGTTGCCACTCGAAAAACCGTTCCCTTCCGACCACTCGAAGGGAAATCCGCGCGCTGCAGCTCGCGCGTAGTCGAAGTGGATAAACACATCGTCGAGCGGAGCGGACCACTCGCCACGGGTTTGCAAATGCATGTACCCGTAAAACGTGACCGCGGAATAGACCGTGCATCCCACAGCGAACGCCGGGAAAAGCACACGGTCGATCGCCGGCCAACGCTGGAGCAGCGTTTCCATGAAGGTGGAAGGCGCCGATGGACGACTGTTCGGCGCTGCAACATCCGGAATCGGATCGGGTTTGACCGAATCGTCAAGACTGTCCGAAGGATCAGACACGACGGTTCTTTTACACGATCTCGCGAACGGGTCACCGCCAAGGCCCAGCAGGTGCGGACACGAATCGAGGGCCGCAAATGAAATTGCTGGGCGATCGCGTTGTTGACCGCGCGAAATCGCCCCTGTAAATAGCAGGCTCGTTTTCGCGCCGCTCGAGGCGCGGACGTTACATGGACGAACGATGCGTTGGTTCGTTGAAATATCGTCGATCGGGGCGGGCGCCGACTCTCCCGTGAAGATGTGCGTCGAAGCGCCTCAGTGGCAACCGGCGTTGCAAAAAGCTCGTGCATCACGCGGCGATGAAGGGCCGCTCAGCAACTTCTCGATCGAGGTGCTCGATGAAGGCTACCGCGCCGTCGATCCCGCAACACGACTGAAATACTTTGTACGCAAAGCACCTGACGACGCGCCGCTGACGACTTCGGCACCGGCTGCTGTTGCACCAGTAGCTGCGCCAGTAGCTGCACCAGTAGCTGCCGCGACAAAACCACAACCCATGCTCGAGGACAAACCCGCACCCAAGATGCGGCCACCGATGCAAACGTCGCCGTTTGGATCATCGGGTGACGCGACCGTTCGTCCCGACCCTGAAATGCCTGCTCCTCCGGCATCGCGGCCGCTACCGGCGAAAAAACTCACCGTGCAAGGCATGCCCGCGGTGACCGGCATCCCGGTGCGAAAAGCAACGGTCGCCGGTATGACGGCTGTCGCGGCCCCAGCAGCAACGCCTGCACCGACCACGACGCAGCCCAAATCAATCACGCCTGCACCGACCACGACACAGCCAAAATCAACCATGCCGACGCCGGCCGTCGTTGCGCACAAAGTGCATTCGAGTCGCGAAGAAAACGCCACATCGAGTTCGCCTTTGACGTACCGCGAATTCATCTACGTCGTTGCCGAAGGCACGACGGAAGAAATGGCCAAGACCCTGTTGCTCGATCGTCTCGACAACCTCGTCAAAAACCTCGGCAACGCGCAAAACAAGCTCGTGCACTTGGCCGTGTTCGATCACGCGTACCAAGGACGGCCGCAACGCAAACCTATCGCGACACTTGCTTGGAAGGATTGGCGCGGCGAACCCAACGTCGTTTTTCCAGGGCGCGAAGACGACGCGGCAAAAGAAACGGCAAAAGAAACACCACTACCTACGCAAGCCAAATCCACGCCGCCTCCAGCCAAAATTTCGATCACGCCACCACCGCCCAAAGCGTCCGTTCCGGCCACAGCGATCAGACCATCACCGTCAGTCGTACCTGCCACACCCAAAATACCCGCACCTGCGGCGAGACTCTCCACACCCGCGCCTCCCAAAGCGTCGGTGCCTCCAGGGCGCATCAAAAGCGCGGATGAAGTCATGGCTGAACTATCCGGCGCCGTGACCGATCTCGGCTTCCTCGCCGACTCGCTCCAAGGTGCGGACTTCATCGTTACGCTTGTGAAGGAAAAGTTCCCCTGCGAAGTCGTCTTGGTTTGGTTCCACGACACGGCCAAACGAGAACTCGTTCTGGTCCGACAAACTGGCGGCACGACCGACCAACATCTGTCGCGTATGTCGGACAAAGCGGGCCTCGCTCAAGCCGCGTTGCGTAGTCAACGCGCCGTCGTGATTCCAGATGCCGCACGTGATCCTCGCGCAAACGAAGCTCGCTGGAAGGCCATGGGAGTCGAACCCAAAAGCATCGTCGTCGCTCCCGTGATGCATGCGGGCAAACCCTACGGATTGCTGGAAATTCTCAACCCCAAAACGGGTGGCCGATTCGGCACCATCGAAAACAACGGACTCACCTACCTCGGTCAACAACTGGCCGAGTTCCTCGCCAACAATGGCGTCATTCTCGATTCCGATCGCATCATGGCTGGTGCGAAGCGGATCGCGTCGTAACGAATCATCATGCCCCGGCGCGGACTGCGCGAACGACTGCTCTATTTTGCGATCGTTCCGTCGATCGTTTTGTCCGTTTTTGTGCTCGGGTACATCGCCCTACGCACGACGCTGCAGATTGAAAAAGCGCGTCAACAAACTGTCTTCGACGCAACCCTCACCCTCGCGGACGAACGCGTCGATCGTCTAGACAAACTCATCATCGCACAAGACAACGTCGTCGCGGCGCACGTCGATCTTTCGAGTCTGACCAACATTGCGCGCAAGTGGCTGCCCACCGCAGCACGCGAAACGCCCACG
>JANORL010001510.1:0-3181 GCA_031415295.1 Polyangiaceae bacterium
GATCGCAACCTGCGTCGAGCGGTTCAGCGTCTTGGTAGCGGTTTCGATTTGTCCCGTCAAACCGAAGTAGCTGAGCTGCGTCAAGTCGCCATCGAGATCACCCATGGCCGATGCTTCGTAACCAGTCGCGTCGGGAACCGCAACGCCCATGGCCGCTGTGCCGCGATAGCCGGTGCCTTGAACGTAGTGATACGAGTAGTAAATCGGGTCGTTCAGGTCGAAACGCAGGCACTTCCAGCCGTGCGAGGACGAACCCGCATTGAAGTCCGTGTCCAAAATGTTGTTCGGGACGTACTTCTTCGCTGCCGGAGGAATTGCGGGAACGGCTGCAGCAGCGCTGGCACAAAGCGAATGGCTTCCGGCAGTGGAGCTGGCGCCGAGGCCTACGAGCTGCTGGATCGAAGTCTCACGCTCGTACGCTTCTTGCGCGCCGCGGGAAATACGACCAACCGAGTTTTTCGCTTCGGAAGTCTTGGCACTCTTGAGGTAACGATTCACGCCGAAGATCGCGAGCGCCGCGAGAACGCCAATGATGGCAACGACGATCATGAGCTCGACGAGGGTAAAACCACGCTTCGCGTAACGATTGAAAGCACGCATTGAAGAACCTCTCTCTTTCACCAGGGAACGAACGCGCCATTGATTTGACGCGGGATACCGACACCACACATCATCGAGCAAAACTCGAATGATGCAAACTCTTGACTGAACTCAAATGGTCATCTTCATCAAAGAAGGCGACCATTGTCAAATAAAAAACTCATTCACCGCATTATTCATCGTCGCCGTGAGACGGCTCGACACAAATCTCACCTGTCATTGACGACGAGGCAAACAACGACATGACTCCGTCCGCATTCTGATCACCTGCAGCTTGCACGACGAACCAGGGACCATTGACCGTGGCATGAACCGCGGCCCAATTTCCGCAATAAGCAATATTCGGAACCGCATTCGGTTGCGGAGCAATACCCGCCACAACGGCATACCCAAAACGAACCGGGCCGTCCGTCGTTACATTGATCTCGTTCCAGCAATCGTGTTCCGCATTGCCGACTTGGCCATTGTCCCAATTACGTTTCTTGTCGTTCGGCGTTCCGGGATACCAACTCGTGAGATTCGCCGAACAACCACGGTATTGGAACGTTTCGGCCCTGATCGCTTCTTCTGAAACGCGGATCCCTTGAATGACCGCTTTGACTTCCGCCGCCGCCGCCGCCCGAATGTACTTACGAAACCCAAAAATGCCCAGCGCCGCAAGCACGCCAATCATCGCAATCACGATCATCAACTCGACAAGCGTGAATCCATACGATCCGCGCAAACTTGTCGATTTCTGACCCTTTGGCGTCACGCGAAGACAACAAGCACGAGCCGTGCCAGCGTTCGATTCATTTCCGGCCCACTTCGAAGAAAAACCACGATCCATCGCTAGCTCGTCGAATTCATGCCTATTGAGTTGCATCGATACCTCCCGTCAAATATTCGTCGTGGCGCATCCTACCAACGGGACCCGAGTCGGTGACAAAAAATGTCACTCTTAGCCATTCATGGTGACGATTATCGTCGCTGGCTCGACGCAGCAACGCCCGAAATCGCACCGTCCGTATCGTCGTCCTCCTCAGAGGCACCACCCAAATCAAGCCCGTGTTTGGTCAGGCGGTACCGTAAAGAACGAAAAGAAACTCCCAGCGATTTCGCAGCCGTTTTTCGCACTCCACCCGCTCGTTCCAACGCCTGCAACATGAGCCGCCGTTCGAGTTCCCCCAATACTTCGTCAAGCACACATCCATCCGGCGGAAGCTGCCATAATAGTGGCGCCGGACTCGCCGACAATCCACTGACCGCTGCAGGCAAATCGCCAAGACCAATCGTCGGACCACCCGCCAACGCCACCGCCCGTTCCATCATGTTCTCAAGTTCCCGGACATTGCCGGGGAATGAATACGCATCGAGCGCTCGTAATGCATCCGGGGTCAATTCACGCACGTCTTTGCCAAATTCATCCGCGAATCGTTGCACGAACCATAACGATAGCCGCGCCACCTCGCCAGCACGATCGCGTAGTGGTGGCAGTTCGATGCGAATGACATTGAGCCGATAATAGAGATCCTCGCGAAATTTTTTGTCACGAACGTCCGCTTCCACATCCCGGTTCGTCGCGGCCAATATACGCACGTCCACCGGTTCTTCCGCACTTGCGCCCACCGGCCGCACACGTTTCTCTTGCAATACACGAAGCAGTTTGATTTGAAGCGAAGAAGGCAATTCACCCACTTCGTCCAGCAACACCGTGCCTCCTCTTGCTTCACGAAACAATCCGAGCGTACGCGCTCCCGCCCCCGTGAAGGATCCCTTTTCGTGCCCGAACAATTCACTTTCCATCAGCGATTCGGGCAACGCTCCACAATTGACGACCAAAAATGGACCTTTGGCCCGATCACTACGATCATGCAGCGCCCTCGCCACTCGTTCTTTGCCCGTTCCACTTTCGCCCGTAATGAGCACCGTCGTGCGTGTCAATGCCGCTTTTTCGACGATTTCGGAGACTTTTGCCATTGCGGGACTCATGAACAATTCCCGCGTCGGAGGCTCGAGACGCGAAATTTGCGCCTTCAAGCTCTGATTCTCGAGCTGAATATTGTTCTTTTCCAGCGCTTTGTGCGATAACGCGAGCATCTCCGCCGGAGAAAATGGCTTCGTAACGAAATCGTACGCGCCTTTTTTCATTGCATCGAGCGCATTGTCGACCGTCGAATGCGCCGTCATCACGATGACCTCGGTCGCCATACTTCGCGCTTTCGCGGCCGAAAGTACGTCAATCCCCGAGCCATCCGGCATCATCAAATCCGTAATCACCAACGGAAAAGGTTGCGGATTCTGTTGAAGCGCCTCGATCGCGGCCTTCGCCCCCGGCGCACTCACGACTTCGAACGAATGACGCCGAAACGCGATTTCAAGCACCTGCCTCAATGCAGGCTCGTCATCCACCACCAGGACCTTTGTTGGTCCTATGGGTGCATGTAGAGACATCGCCGCCATGGTCGATCTGTATCACGGTCGCGCGCCCCTGCATATGCCCATGAAATCGCACCTCACCCCAGCCCCTCTCCCCGTCGCTTCGCTCCGCGTAGAGTCCCGACGAGGCTTCGCCTCACCCACCAGAGATGAAAGCGGATCA
>JANORL010001511.1:0-4105 GCA_031415295.1 Polyangiaceae bacterium
GGATAAAGAACCAGGACGTGGCCACGATTGGCCGTGGCGCGCTCCATTTCGGCGATTTGGCCCAACAGTTCTCCCTCGTCAATAGACGAGGCCAAGGATGCGAAAACCGGCACGATGCGTAAAGTTTGCCTCCCGTGAATGTCAATGGTTCCATCCTCGGACCATTTGACTTCTATCGGGCCGTAGGCCCCCTCAAGTTTACACGTCGAACTTCGCGAAAGAACGTTCTCGAGATTTCGCGGCTCATATCGAAGTTGTCCTAATGCCCTGATAACGAGCAACCAACAGAAATAATCAAAACCTTGGCCGACACGTTGCTGTTTGTCTTGCACGTCGGCCGAACTTTCACGGCGAGAATGCTTTTGCTTCGCCCATTCTTTCCAAAGTTGTGCCAAACGACGATAGCGGTGATCGCTGTAGAATATGTTGGTTTGGCGCAGCGTTGCGGGAACGGTGGCGTTACGCGGAATCTCCCGATAGAGAAATGAGTCCATCAGCGCAGCCACGCGCCGACGAAGCTTGGTCAGGCTGTCAAGGGTTTCTCTTACGCGGCGATGTGCTTCATCCGCGGAAATCGCATTGCCCAATATCTCGAGGATACGCTCCCGTCGACGCCAATACATCGTCATTGAAATGGCATCGTAGGGATCTTTCACGAATCCCAGAATCTCAGCGACACGCCCCAATTCGTGAAGCCGCCGCTCAAAGTACGACCGCAAATGATCCACGAGTCGTGCCGCCACCCGATTTTCATAAATATCCCATTGATCGTCCTGCACCAACGCAAGCACCCGCTTGGGACGCACCGATGACAACGTCGGACGCTCCCAATCCTCGGTATGCGCAGCGAGATACGTCTCCGCATGAGCTGGAATTCGCCGCGCACGCGCCACGGGTACACGCTCGATTTCACGATGCAAGTGTCCGCGCGGCTTTTGGCAAACCCCCTCGAGCACGCCTAAATGCTTCTCCACGAATTTCTCGAAGGGCAGTATCTGTGTCCGCTCCGAAATATGCGGAATGAGGGGCGATACGACCATCCATTCGAGATAACTCGCATTGGCCTCCACCATTGCACCCAGACGCCCGCCCAAGGCCAAGATCCCATCGGCATCAAGATCGTCTAGTGCCTGAGATGCCGGAAACGTTCCGTGGAGATGTTGGCCGGTCGCTTCAACCAGAATGTCCCAATGGTTTGTCCTGTCAGGTATAAGAAAAGCGACTCTCTCCAACGGGACCGCATTGAGAAACCCGATGTCGCTTTCCGAGCGCACGACTTCCCATACTCCACGCACGGGGTTTGCCCCGGGAGATTCACTCGTCGCACCGGAAATACGATTGCGTAAGAATAGGCTCACCCATCCCCCTTGCCTTTGCCGAATCTTCGCAACTCATTTTGGACGATTGTCATCGATTGCGTTGGAGCAGTTTTGTCGTCGATGTCTTTCCAATGCATTTCGAGGAATTGGCGCAAAGCAACGAGATCATCTTCCAGCGTTTCGTGCCGTCCTTTGATCTTTCGCAACAATTTCGTCGCCAAGACGTGATCTGTCGCTTCCCCGATCTTGCCATTCGCCGCCAAAACCACCGGAACGAACGCATCCATCTGCCGTTCGAGGCGATTGCCCCATCCAAGATCGAATCGATCGCGAAGTATGGGACCGACGTGATCGGTCAAGAACCGATATGCTCGTTGCGCCTCTTTTTGATGTTCCCTTTTCGCATTGTCAAACGCTGCAACGAGGTCCGCGAAAGCCAAGGGCGGCACGGCTTGCTTCGGTTTCGTCTCAAATAGTGCAGGCTTTCTCGGCAATTCCATGACATGCGCGCGGTCGTAGGTTTTGTCCGCAAAATCCTTCGTGGTCTCATCGTGGTTCGCCGTCCCGACAAACCAGACGTTCTTGGGCAGATCAATTCTACGACCGTCTCGCAGAAGTTTGGGCAACGGAGGATCGAGTGATGCTGCCAGCTCGACGGATTGCAGTTCGGGCTCCTGCTGCTCGAGCGCAGACAAGAAGTCCGCAAAATAATGCTCTGGATGCGACAAGTTCATTTCATCGAGCACCACGAGGAAGATGGTATTTTTGTATTGCGGCGTTTGGGCTTCGTAAAGCGCGCGAAGCAATTCCGACTCGTGGTACTTGCGCTCGAAGCTATTGTAATGCCCAATGAGGTCGTGCTTGTCGCGCCAACCTGCTTGCACGGCGATCACGTTCACTTTGGCTCCAATGGCGCGCGCAAATGCAATCGGCAAACTAGTTTTTCCCGTACCACTGATCCCTTGGAGCAGCAAGAGACGACTTGCGGCCAGACCACCGAGGAAACAACGAACGTCTTCCGGCTGGTAATACCGACGTTTTTCTGGGCGTGGGTCGGATGCCATACGTTGGCAAATGTCCTCGACGAACGCGGCGAGTGAAGTAATTTTCTCAGTCCGGTAGGCCGATGGCTGTTGCGCATTCTCGTCCGCATCCATTTTGCTGCATTCGGGAAAAACCGTAGCCGCCGAGGCTCTTCGCACACGCTCGTCGACGTCGTTACGAAGTTCCTCGAGTGCCGCATGCAAAAGAGCGTTGCTGCTCGCCAACGCCTCGTTGTGCGCTTGCAGGGCGTCGCGGTCGGTTACGTCAATACGATAGCCAGTCACTTCACGCTTGAGATCCACATTTTCTTGTGCGATTCGATAACGTTCGCTTTCCCATCGTTCCCGTTCGTCTTCGAGCTGTTGCAGTCGAACGGTGGCCTTCGCGTCCAAGCGCGTCGCCAATTGCGTTTGTAAATCGTGTCGGTCCCGTATGAGGGCTTCGATTTCTCGCCCCATGTCCTCGCGCGACCGATGACCGTGCGACCGGTCGTTTTCCCGCAATTGTTCCAGCTCGCTGCTCAATCGATCGCGGTCGCTTCGAGCCACGGCCAACTGTTCTTCGACCGACCTGCGCGCATATTCGAGTTTCTCCTTTTCCCCGGCCAAACGCTTTTCGACACGCCAATCAAGCTCCTTTTTGTACGTCGCGTTTTCGATTTGATCCCATTCGAGCGTTCGTCGCGCCTGATCGAGTTCGACTTGTTTTTGCCGAAGGTCACCTTCGTAAGCGTCAAGTCGTTTTTGGGCCCCCTCGAATCGAATTCGTTGCGCGTCTTCGGCCGCGCGCAACGCTGCATCGAAACGTGATTGCTCTTCGCGCAGTTTGTCCAAGTGCGCCTTTTCCGCTTCTTCATGCTGTTTTTCCCATGCGGCGCGTTCGGTATGCATTTGTTGACGCGCGCGGGACATTTCCTCGCGCAAGACGCGCGATTCCGCTTCAATCGTCCGCAAAGCTTCCCGCATTTGCGCTTCAAATCCTGCTTCGGCCTCCAGTTCTCGTCGATGCACGTCAGCTTCCCGCTGTATGAGCGACACCTTTTCTTTGGCGAGTTTCGCGTGTTCTTCTTTCCAACGTGCTTCGTCGCCGACCACGCCGCGGGCTCGTGTTTCGAGTTCCAAACGGCCCTGCTCTACGCGCTCTTCACGGTTCTTGTTATCGGCGAGTGCTCGTTCAGCATCAGCAAGTTTTTCATTCGCCAAGTTTTCCGTTTCTTGCGCCCGTTTTTCTCGCGCGCGAAACAGTTCCCGAGCCTCCTGGGCCGACATGATCGCTTTTTCGAGACGTTCGTGATCAGTCGATGCGGCGGTTGTTTCGGAGTTTGGCGCGGCGGATGTTACTGCTTCGAGGTCCTGCTCGGTGGCTCCATCAAGAGCTTCGTTCGCCAGGTTCGCGATTTCTGCCTCTTTCGAGACCATGGGATCTGCGATGGGTTTTACCTCGGCAACCGGTGGTTTGGCCGCGACGGGAGCAGCGGCGGGTTTCTGTTTTGGCGTATATTTGCTCTTGTTCTTCTTGCCGCTCATCTTTTTTGCGCCTTATCTACGTCTCGTTCCAATTCCGTATAGTGCAACAATCCAATGACCCGCACGAGTTCATCGACGAGTACTTGTACGTGTTCGATGGTCAGGGGCTGCGATCCAGAGTGAACAGCGTCTCCCGCCTCATCAATGATGCCCGCGAGATCAACGAGTAAATCGGGCGCCGCCTTTGCCGCAATCCGAAAGGGATGCGTGTCGTCG
>JANORL010001512.1:0-7062 GCA_031415295.1 Polyangiaceae bacterium
CAACGACTTGCGCCGAGCCGCCCAGCGGTTTCGCAGCGCCGCTGATCCCTTGCCGATCATTGGCCGATGAATTAAGCTGCGAAATTCCATTCCCCTCTAGCTCAGTTGGTAGAGCAGGCGGCTGTTAACCGCCGGGTCGCAGGTTCGAGTCCTGCAGTCGGAGCCACTACATTACCGACCGTATCGACAGCCCTGGAGGAACCAACCTCTGGGGCTGTTTCGTTTCTGGTTATAAATTCCTCGTATGCAGCTTCTGGTCGTGTCAGCGGTGATCATTGCCAGTGCACTGCGTGCACTCATTCTGCTCACGGCGCGCGTGAGGCAGAAGCGCGCTCGCGTCAGAGAGCAGCTTGGGCCAGCATTGCAATCGACCGGCCTACAAATGTCTGGTGATCCGCTCGGCGCATATCAATTGCAGGGAAATTTCGAAGGCATTGACTTGCGGTTCGAAAAATCTGCATTTCCCTCTCAGGCCTCCGACGCCCCGAATTCCATCCTCGGTATTGCGTTTGGCG
The DNA here is from genome assembly GCA_031415295.1 of Polyangiaceae bacterium. GTDB lineage: Bacteria > Myxococcota_A > Polyangia > Polyangiales > Polyangiaceae > Polyangium. The sequence continues at coordinate 516 of JANORL010001512.1, forward strand.
CGGCATTGGTGATTTTTGCCCTGTTGGGGCATTGACGATTTGGTTTTTGCCGTTTGTCCGCGCATTCATTGAAGAGGATGTTTGCCGAGCTGGACAGCATTTGCGGGTTAGTTCCCAGATTATGGGGAACGGCACGAGTTACGGGCTATATTGTTCCGGAAATCCGTCTCCGTCCATCAGCCTGATGTTTTTGATTTGTGGCGCGATATCTGCGGCTATTGTGCTTGCGCCGGCGACATTGTTCGCGCTCGTATCGGAGATTCAGACGAGTCTTCGTGAATCCCGAAATGGATCAGAATGACCAACAAAAGCAGGAGTCGCCCGTGACTGAATTCTGGGGGATAGCGTTCACCAAAGATGAAAATGGCGTGGGGGCTAGAGCCGACTTATTTGATCTCGTCCGACGAATCATCCAATCGCGATCCGTCGGGATGCAATCCATGCCCGGGCTTCGTAATCGAGTTCAAAAAAACGTGTCGGGTTATCGTAGTTGCCGTGCAGCAGATCAATGGCGCGCGTGACCATACCGGCAATGATGCGCATTGAAGCGGCTTCGCGAAGCTCGGGACGTTGCCGACGCCAGCGAACGCGCTTCAATTGAACAAGCGCTCCACGTCTTCCACGAGGACTGGCGCCGTACATTCATAACACATGGAAGCAAAACAGAAGCGCTCGCAGATTACCCGGTAATCATCGAGCGAGCGATGAATGCGCTGCGTGCGCATGGTGGGATCATAACGCGCTTGCCGAATCCAAAAAAGGCACTGCTCAATCGCCGAAAGTGCCCGACAAAAAGATGCCAGGCACTTTTGAATTCTACGTATGGGATTTCATCGCGTCAAACGTGCCTTCCACGGCCGCCTTGAATTCGTTCCACGCGTGATCGACATCTTTGACGATCTCGTCCCAAGTGTCGTCGGTCGCCGCTCCGATCTTATCGAGCTTCGCCTTGGCAGCGTCGTATTTGGCGTGCACAGCCTCGATGCTTGGTTGCATATCGAGCTTGGCCTGTACGGTCAGCTTCTCGCTTTTTGCCTTCAATACATCGAGCTTGGCGCTCCATTCGTGCATTTGGGCTTCGACTTTTTGCTTGTAAAGTTCACGTGTTTCCATATTGTTTCCTTTGTTTCTATCGATGTTGAGCATTATGCCGCGACGTACCGACCCGCGCAGAATGCGCCGGGCAGGATAGTGGAAAACCGGCCGTGCGTTAAACACGGAGGTCACGGGGTGGCGTTGCGTGTGTAAACGCCTTTGAGTGACCCTTGTTGCACCGTGAGCGTGTCGCCACTGAGCGAATATGTCGTGGCGCCGCTCGGAATGTTGATATCGGTTGCTGCGGTCGAACTCAGGTTGTCCTCGGAATTGACGCAATTCGCGCGTTCAACCGTGGAGGACCCGTCTCCGGTCACCGTAAAAGTGTTTTTGGCATGATTGGCGGACCATTGTTGGCCAGTGACTAACTTCGTTGTGGTGCAGCCGGGCTGAACTGCCGTCGCAGCAAGCGATATCCACTCGGCCTCGAGTTCGACGTCCAGATCGTTCGAGAACGATAATTCGGTCCTACAGCTCTCGATGTCCGCTGGCTTCGTCGCCGTTCCGAAACAGCTATTGTTGCTCCACGTGCCCGCCAACGGGTCGTCGGCCGCCTCGGAGCCACAGCCAGCGATTGCAAACAACGAAACAAGCGAAAGACCGAAAGCCATTTGAGTGATTCTCATAAGTATACCTTTTTCGACAGATCAGCGCACGACGGGACGAGGCCAAAGAAACGGTCCGAAGTTTTGGCGATGCGGAATCAATTGGGAGCTTGGACGACGCCTACGAGCACCACGTCCACCCTGCGATCATAACCGCGCGAATAGGGTTCGGTAGGCGCATCTCCGCCAACGGCGCCTTGCGCGCCGCGTGACGCGATACTCATTCTGCTCTCCGCAATACCCGCATCAATGAGGAGTTTTTTCACGCTTTCGGCGCGTCTGCGGCCAAGATCAGCATTGTAGTTGTTACCGCCGCGAGCGTCGGCACGTCCCACGATCGACAGTTTCATATGTTCGAGTTTGGGCTGGTCCAGACATTCTGCGACGCTCCGCAGGGTCGCTTTATCCGTGGGCGAAAGTTTGTCCGAGTCGAATGCAAAATAAGTTCGCATGAGGCCGCAATTCACCGATAGATCCCGATCGATCGCGATTCCGATGTAACGCGCCACGCCGTGACCCGGATCGGGGAAGTTGACCTCGTATTCCTGGTCGGGGCCGGGATCCGGCAGCTTGGGGCCAAGCGCGGATTGCTTGGGGTCAATGGCGGAACTGCAAGCGGTGGTGAGCGCAAGGAATCCGAAACCGGCAGCAAGACAAATCGATTTTAGTGTACACAACATGAGAAACCTCCAATGGCCTCACCGGCGATCACACGGCGCAAGACGCCAGTTCGTGGGAGGACCAACATTTTTTGACGTTTAAAGGGCGAGGACGGTGCTGTCTGGTCTGGATCCAGAGCCCGTTCGATTATTGGGCGGGCTCGACGACGGTATTGCTGCTCATTGTCACCGCCGTCTGTGCGAAAAGCCTGCCATTCAAAGTTGCACCAGTCTTCAGATTAATCGACGTTTTCGACAAAACGATGCCCTCGAACTGCGTCGTCGTTCCAAGACTCACGGCTCCTGAAACCTGCCAGAAAACGTTTTTCGGTAATGCGCCACCAGCAAGCGTGACCTTGACCGTGTTGCTCACAGTGAGATCTTTCGCGATTTGGAAGATCCAAACATCCGTTGCACTCCCGCTGAGCGTGACGTCTGTCGGAAGCAAAAGGCCCGTGCCCCATTTGTAGACGCCGGAAATGAGAGTCATTCCACCAATATTGCCGTCACCAAGCTCGGTAACGTCCGCTGCGCGTGCCGCCGCAGAGACGAATGCGAGTTGCATATCGCCAATCGCGGTGGTCAGATTGGAAGGTGTAGGCATCGCATAAGTGGCCGCGTATACTCGTCCACTGACTTGTGTCGATGTCGAGAATAGATTCGTGGCATCCGCAGTCAACGCGAATCCCGTAATGTACGATGCTGCTGCCGGACTGACACCTATGTTGCCGGTAATCGTGGAATTTGGTACAGTAGAGATCCCACTCTTGGAAAGAATAACATATTGGCCCGCCGTGCCGAGATCCACGGGAAGCCCCGGGACCTTTTTCGTACCGGTTGTGAAACTCCACGAATATTTTTTCTCGAGCGCGACGCCTGAAGCGCTGGCCGCTCCTTCGGTGATCGTCGCGAAGAACGTGGTATTGCTGGCGAGTTCATCGCTAGGCCAAAACGTCGCGGTGTCATTGGCGTAGGTCACGGTTCCCGGGATCGTCATCGCACCGGAGGTCAATATGAACGTTTCGGTCGTGAGATACATATCATCCATTTTTTCACTAAAAATGGCGCTGATATATCCATTGGTGGGGACTTGAGTCGCCTCATTGAGCGGGGTAGTGGACAGAATCGTCGGAATTGTCCCCGCCTCGTTGATTGACACGGTTCCGCTGCTTGACCCTGTCCCGCTGGTTGAGCCGGTGCCGCTGCTTGATTCGGTTCCACTGGTTGTGGATGGATCGTTCGATGGGTCGCAAGCAACGAGCGGCATTGACAGCACGATCATGGCGATGATGCCGGTAGTACGAGAAAAACTAAAACGGGGGAAATGATGAAAATGGAGCATGGTAACCTTCTGTGGCACTTCTATATCGGATTGACGGGGAAAGTATCCGCACCGTCTGTTGTTGAATTTCGATTCGGCGCGCGATGGCGGTTATCCGCTTTCACGCGACCTATTCCTGTATTCGAACGTCGATGGCGAATCTTGCGCAAAATCATCCGCATCTTTGCGGAAATTCCAACGCCAGAATTTCTCGTCGGGTCCTCGAGCACGCCGCCGCTCAGTCATTACAGACATCGCGCAGCACGTCGAGGATGGCCTTGCCGCCATCAGTCACGAATTAGCACGAATTGGCACGAATTGGTCGATACACCCACGGCGCAGTCCGCTCAAAAGCGAGGACTACTGAGTTTCCGTGGTCATGTTCGCCTACCGGGACGCCAATATAGGATCGATGTTCGCGTTGTCAAGTCAACGTGCGAAAGTTCGCCTTTATTGTCCCGCCTGCGTTTTACAAGCCAAACAGAGCATCAGACCGAAAGCGCTCTTTACTACGTTGTACGCACCCATGGGGGATCCCATACGCGTCACGTAAAGCCCATGCGATGGATCCCGGGCATCCAAAGGCAGTCGCTCGTGATCGAAGCGATGGCTCCGGCGCGAGCATTGTCGAGGAGTGGACCGGAAAGGTAACTTATTGAATTTATTTTTACGACTGGAACAGGACGCAATACGCGCCTTGGGGATCACGAATGACGCAATACCGAGCGGTGCCGCCGTAGCTACGGATATCGTTGATGCGTTGTCCGCCGTGTTTTTCGCATTGTTCGAGGGACGCGTCCAAATCGGCGATCACGAAATACGGGAGCCACACGGGCGGTAATTGCGCATTGGCTCCGCGCGCGTGGCAAATGCCGACGGTCGAGTCACCTGTTTTCATGGCGTAATCGGAATAATCGCCCATGCTGAGTGCTTCGGGCGTCCATCCAACGACGTTGGCGTAAAAATCCTTGAGCCCTTCGGCATCGGGGACGGTGATGTCCATCCAGCCGATGGAACCAATTTTCGGTTTGTCCATGCGGCGAGCCTACGCATCGACAAACACCTTGTCTACTTTTTTGCGTTCAAAGTTGAAAATTATCTTAACATGCTCGACGTTGCGCCAGATTCGTGCACATGAACTTCGTTGGAATCTCGATATGCGTGCATTGGGCTGATTGGGGTATTCGCTAGGAAATGCTTCGATCATCGAAGGCATCTCGCAAAGCGCTACGTCTGAAGCGCCCGCGGGTAATGGAGGCGGGGGCGGACGCGTAGGTAAAGCTGGGGACGGATCTGCCGTGCATGAGCAAAGCAGGGGGACGAGCAACAACGTGCGGAGGGAAGCGTGCATGCTCCCAATGATAAACCCGCACGTTGTCGATGGGGACGGCGACTAACCAATGAAGCGCAGGAAATAATCTGGGGTCTTGCCTTGGTACTGGCCGGCCCACCAACCGTTCTTGTAATTCGCTTCCGCGACACCCGTCGACGATTGCGAACCAATGAAAATTCCGTGATCCGGATCGAGAACAATCCCGATATGCCCAGGCCAATGGACCAGATCGCCTGCGCGCGGTGAATCGACTTTTTGGAAGTGTGGCGAACGCGCAAAATCATCAGCAATCATGTTCGGAATGCTGGGCGCGACCGTTGCGCGAAGAACCGCCAAGACGAACTGATTGCAGACCATCTCGCGATAGCTGACCTGATGTCCCACAAGTTGTTCGTAACTACGGGCATATGTAGCAATGTCGTAACTCATCGTGCGTACCTAGCTCCTTGCACGACCAAGAACACACCACTTTGCCTTGAATGGGAACAGCTTTTATCAGGACGCTGCATTCGCGCAATCCGCTACGTGGCATACGTGCGCCGTAACGTGGTTTGGAATCCTGGCGATTTGGCAAACGACGCCGCTATCCAAACTTCACTGAGCGCATAGAAAGCGAGCCCCAGTCGAATCCCACGATGGGACTGGTCACGTCGTCGGCTTCGCTCGTCGCTCCAAATGCATACAGCAGCGGCAGATAATGATCGGGCGTTGGGTGCGATCGTTGCCCGTTGTCCGTATCGAGCGCTCGCACGAGGAACCCTTCATCGCGTTGTTCGAGTGCTTTGTTGATATCTGCGTCGAACGCCGAGGCCCACGCGGGTGTGTCACCTCCCCGGTTCGCGAATGCATCGCGTAGGTTGTGCGTGATGTTGCCGCTTCCGAGAATGACGACGCCTTCGTCACGCAGCGGTGCGAGTGCTCGGCCGAGTGCCACATGAGCGCTCGGGGGCAAACTCCGGTGAATGCTGAGTTGCAACACGGGCACGTCGGCCTTTGGACGCATATGTTTGAGCACAGACCAAGTGCCATGATCGAGGCCCCAATCGGTGCGCGTTTCAGCACGTTCTTTCGACAGCATCGTCGTGATGCGCCCAGCCAATTCGACATCACCTCGTGCCGGATACTGCACTTCGAACAGAGCTTGGGGAAACCCACCGAAGTCGTGAATCGTCTTGGGTTGTGGGTTTGCTGTGACGAACGTTCCGCCAACGTACCAATGTGCCGAGATGCATACGATAGCGCGGGCTTCCGGAAGGTTTGTCCCGAGCGCGATCATCGCTCGACTCCACCGATTGTCTTCGATGGCGTTCATCGGACTGCCGTGCCCGATGAAAAATACGGGCAAACGTCGAGGACCAAGGGGTGTAGGAGAATCGTTCATCGTTGGATTTCCTGAGGGTTCATCATTCCGAGCACTTGGGCACGCCGAGCCGAACAATCCCGCGAGTGCGGCGAGCATCGCGCGTCGCGAAGCGAATCTAGAACGCCGTTCCGTTTGCAAACTGGCAAATTGCGGGGGGTTTGGGGGGCGGAG
>JANORL010001513.1:0-2821 GCA_031415295.1 Polyangiaceae bacterium
CCAGGAGGGTGACGACCAAGCGCTTTTGGCTTGTTACGACGCAGCGGCGAAGACACCGAAGGCACGCTTGGTCAACGCAGCAAGGTTACGCTCGGACGAACGAGTTGCGGTGGTGGCGGGATTCAACGTGCACGCTGGAGCAGCGATCGACGGACGAGATCGCCAGCGTGTGGAACGAGTTTGCCGGTACTTGGCGAGGCCGCCGATCGTGACGGAGCGGCTCACGGAAGTGGATGACGGTTTGCGGTACGAGTTGAAGAAGGTTTGGCGTGATGGAACGAGGTTTGTCACGTTGGACCCGTACGATTTGCTTGCACGGATGTGCGCGATGGTGCCACCACCGTGGTTCAACATGATTCGGTTTCACGGTGTGCTCGCGCCGAACGCAAAGCTCTGTCTCCCCTCTCCAACGTAGTTGGAGAGGGGCCGGGGGTGAGGCGCGTCTGCAAGGCCGTACGTCCCGGCGAACGATACGCCGGAGGCAAACCCGGTGCAACTTCCGCTCTTTGGAAAACTGTTCGAGGAACCGGACGTGAGCCACGCACGACGCAAGCCTTGGGCGTGGCTGCTTCGGCATGTATTTGCGATCGACGTCAACGTTTGCCCGAAATGCGCGGGGCCGATGAAGTGGCGTGAGGTCGCGCTCACGCAAAACGCGATACGGGAAGGTTTGGCGCGAGCTGGTTTGGCGGCGCGGGGGCCTCCGAAAGCCAAGAGAGTGCCACGTGGGCAGCTCTCGTTGCCGTTTCCGAAGATGGGTCGGGCGTGACTTTCGATGCGTCTTACGTGATGTAACGCTCGCGTTTGCCGGCGCCGACGCACACGTGTGTCCGCACGTCGAGAAAAATCGTCATCGACGCGCACAGCCCGTTCGAATACGGCGAAACGAGGCATCAGAACGTGGGTAACGATACGGAAAGCCGGATCTCCCGAGACGTGCTTGACACGCCAAGTTCGAAAATGGCACTTTGTTTGGACTAGGTACTTCAGCCACAGGCAGAGGCAGAACGCTTGTGTGAACTCGCCGATCTTGAGTTTCAGGATGCACGAAGTCAAAAGGTTCGCGTACTGAAAAATACCGAGAAAGCTCGCTTGGTCGAGGCCGTTCGAAAAGCAGGAACATTGTCGTCAGAATTTGCAAATGAGGTTCTGACTATGACTTTTAATAATTCGATCGAAAAAGCCGCTGAAGCAAACACTGCGGCCCTGAAGCAGCCACAGCGTTTGGACCTTGCAGCACGCGCTTGTCGCCGCAGCTCGGGGGCGTCAAGTGAGCTGGCCGATGTACATTGGCATCGAAACGAAGTAACCGCAGCGGTTGCCACTGCGAAGCGTGGACTGACGCAGGCTCGCGAAGGTCTTAACCACGCGACGACAGCACAAGTAACAGTCCAATTTCGTGCATTATACTTTAATGCACTAGCGAATTTCTCCATTCTCCATATTGGGACCGTGGACACGGACCGACAGGCTCTGTTTGAAACGACCAATGGCGAGTTGAAAATCTGGTACGACGAACTAAGACGACTTGATGGCGACGGAAAGGATATTCGCGAACTGCAACAGCATACTCCAGGGTGGACGCTCCTCGAGAAAATGATCCGCAGTAGCAACGGCGCATGATCGAAATACGTTTGGCGGAGAGAGATATTGGATTCAAGGCCCCGCCGTGACAGGCAGCTCGCATCCACGCCGCTCCGCGGATCGATAAGTACCGAAAACAATTTCATTCCAAAACCTCTCCTCTCTTGAAAATCCGGTATGATCGGACCGAGCAGCAATGAAACAACGCGTGTACGTTGAGACGACGGTCATCAGTTACCTCACCGCGCGGCCGAGCCGTGACGTCGTGCGCGTCGCGCATCAGCAGCTTACGAGGGATTGGTGGCAACGCCGGAATCGCTTCGACCTTTTCGTTTCGGAGGCCGTTCTCCAAGAGGCTCGTGCAGGAGATCCAACTGCAGCGGCAGATCGCCTCACCGCGCTCCAAGGGATCCCTATCCTAAACGTTACGCCCGAAGCGGGCGATCTCGTCAAACGGCTTCTCCGTAACCACGCCCTACCTGCCGTGGCAACCACGGATGCTCTACATATTGCGGTGGCGGCAATGAACGGAATGCATTTTCTATTGACCTGGAATTGCAAGCACATCGCTAATGCGGCGACGCGCTTTCGGATTGAACAGTCGTGCCGACTCGCCGGCTTCGCACCGCCAATCATTTGCACTCCCGAGGAACTGAACGAGGAATAAATATGGAAACCGATCCGATCGTCGACGAAGTTCGTGCCGTTCGCGATGAATTCGCAAAACATCATGGCTATGATATCGACGCGATGATTCGTGCATTACAGGAAGAATCTGCAAAACGCGGGCACGTGCTCGTCACACTTCCGCCGCGGCTGGTCGAAGATGAGCAGGTGCGCGACGCAAGCTGAACCTGAGCGCTTGCCAAGCAGGTCCACGCGTCGCTCGGTCAACCGCACGCGGCGCCTTGCTCGACCGCACACGTTCCTTTTTCAGCTCCACGCTTTCATTTTTGACCCGCACGCGGCGCCTTGGTCGACCACACACGTGCCCGCGCCACTTCCACGCGTCGCTCGGTCAACCGCATGCGTCGCCTTGCTGGGCCGCACACGTTCCCGCGTCACTTTCACGCGTTGTTTGCTCAACCGCACGCGGCGCCTTGCTCGACCGCACACGCTCCCTTTTCAGGTCCACGCGTCAGTTCTCGAGGTCCACGCGCCACTTCGCCAACAACACGCGTTCCCGCATCACTTTCACGCGTACTTCTGCCAACAATACGCGTCCCTGGGTCAACTC
>JANORL010001514.1:0-6375 GCA_031415295.1 Polyangiaceae bacterium
ATGGATAGCCCAAGTCCCGTGCCCGCACCAGGATCCTTCGTGGTGAAAAACGGGTCCCAAATTCTTTCCTGAATTTCCGCGGGAATCCCTACGCCCGTGTCACGAATTTCAATTTCGACGCTCTGACCGTCTCGACTTCGCGTCGTCACGAAAACCTTGGTCTCGCCACGCGTGCCGCGTGGAATCGCTTGCGCGGCATTCACGAGCAAATTTACGAGCACTTGACCAAGGCGCCCCTCGTCGATCAATACATTCGGCACATCCCCAAAATCACGTATGACTTCCGCACGTTCGACAATTTGCCCGCGCGTGAGCGTCAATGCACTTTCGACAGTACGATTGACATCCACGGCAATCCGACGCGTACCGCCAGGAGCACGGGCAAACATACGTAAATCGCGAACGATATCGACGATTCGTCGCGTCGAATCACGCAACTCCGACAATAATTCGCGTATTTCTTGCGAAACGCTGGCTCCGAGCGAAACATTGGCCCCCTCGAGCAAACGCCCCATCATATCGAGCGCTAGCAGAATGAACGCGGCCGGGTTGTTGATTTCATGCGCCACGCCTGCGGCCAAAGTTCCGAGCGTTGTGAGGCGATCGGCTTGGATGAGTCGCGTTCGTGCCGCATGTTCGGCACTTACATCCATAAAAAGCCCTTCAATCGCGACAACGTTGCCAGCTTTCCCGAGCAATGGATACACCGTGCCCCGCGCGGTCATCATCATCCCCTCGCGCCGCACCAAACGTGCCTCGTAAGGTGACGAGCACAGCCCGGCAGAAGCTTGCGCAACGGCTTCGTCGTAGGCGGACGCCCCTTCGAGATCCAAATGCAATCCGCGCAAAAATCCCAGCGTAGAAAGCGCTTCTTCTCGCGGCACACCAAGCAACCGTTCCGCGCAATGGTTCAGATAGACCAGTTCCAACGACCGCGGATCCAATCGAAAAATAATGAGCGGCGCATTGTCGAGAAGCGTTCGGTGTTGTTCTTCGAGTTCGTTGATTCGCGCCAAATGAAGCACGACTTCCCGTTCACTCAATTCCCACGCCGTCAAATCTCGAATGAGCGCATGGCAAGCAACGAGCGGATCATCTTCGACCGCGGTAATCGTCGCCGCAACCGACAGTCGACGCTCGAGACCGTTGCTTCCCCGCGCCAAAAGAACGATCCGTACATCGAGCAACGACAAACCTTGTCCCTTTTCCGGTCGCGGTTCAAGCAGTAAACCAATGTCTCGTCCGAGCAATTCTTCACGAGACAACCCCGTGAGTGCCAAGGCTGCAGCGTTGGCATCCGTGACACGCCCATGTACATCCCACGCGAGCATCGCGTCGCTCGATGTTTCAAGAATCATCGCCAATCGACGTTTGCGAGCGAAACGTAATGCGCGCTCGAAACTCAACCCGAGGACGTCACCAACAGCAACGAGCAAATCGATTGGAGCCCGCGATGCCTCGCCTACTTCGCGAAATAGCCATGCCAAACCACCCGCTGCGCATTCCGCATCGGGACCCTTGATCGGAACCACCACAAAGGAAAGAAAACCTACGGCCGCAGCAATTTTCGCTAATTCGCTCCCAACTCGTGCATCGTCGCAAACGTACGGTCGTGCATGTCGATAGATGTTCTCTGCAAAATGAGGCAGCAATGGAATCCGGCTCCCGGATCCGAGCGGCGCCTTTGTAATCGGTGAAGAAACTTCGACGTAAATACGCTGATGTTCGTCACCATCGGGCACAAGCACGATGAGTCCCGCAATGGGCAAGTGTTGCGATATGACATGAACCAATTCTTTGAATGCAACTGGAGCAAGCAGACTCGGGTGCTTCGCCGCCACACGAAGCGCAGCATTCAAGATGATGAGGTGCTCGCGGGATGCTCCGTTCTCGTTCATGGTGCCCCTCCCGGTGCATTCAGGTCGATACGTATCGTTTTTCCTGTACAACGCGACGCAAACTTGGCCATCGTTTGTCGGCGCGCCAAAAACACGTCCGGACGCACAAGATATTCTCCAGCCATCTTTATCACTGTCCCAGAATCCCTAAGCGCACACGCCGCAACAATACGCAATCGAACAGCTTCGGCAGCTACACGCGTAATGGGTAGCCCCGCCGCAAGCGCGCGGTCGAGCCGATTTGCGGCATCGTCGAATCGCCCCACACTCACAGAACTTCTCGCCAAGAGATACTCGGGCAAACCATCTTGCGGCGATGACGTCGACCACGCCCCGAGCGCTTCCGCCGCACGCACTTTATCGGGTCCTCGGCCGCCGTGCCCAATCAAAAGTTCCACGACAGACCGAGTAGCGCGCGGATTACGCGTCGCTTCGAGCTTTACGTCGAGCGTACGCAAGACGTTTTCATCAAGCGATCGCGACATCACTTCTCGATAATGCCCAACGGCTCGCTCCATGTCCCCCGCCGCGAGCGCCATATCGCCGAGCTCCTCGAGCGCTCCATCGCGGGCATTACGTGCGAAACGCTCGTCCTGGGCAATCGCCTCGAGCGCCGCTTTGCTTTCTTGCACGCGCCCGAGACGCGCGAGTGTTCGTGCAGCAGCCACGCGACCACCCGCATCGCCAGCATCGAGACCGAGCCATTGATCGAGTGTTACCATAACGCCTTCGTCGTCCCCGCGCGCTCGCTGTTCTTCCGCGCGTTTGCGGCAACCATCGACGACATGTGGACAACGCCGAGAAAACAGCCCCGGACGATCAAAACGCGCCCGCGCTTGCGCCATCGCGGCTTCCGGCAAATTCACGAGCATCAAATCGTCGTGAAACGCGCGTTCCAAATCACGCCAAGACGTACCCGTCAAATCGGGAAGCATGGCGCCGCCATACCAAGCGCGCAAAACAGTCGCGCCATATCGATCTTTGATGAATCCGACGAACGCTCCACTTGCAGTATATGCAACGGTCGAGTTTTCCCCGTAAAACCCAAACGTAAACAATCGTTCGAGACGCGGCAAAAGATTCAGGTCTTTCATCGCGCGCGCCCACTCACGCGGCGACAAAGCGCCTTCATGGGGACTCGTCGCCACCGCAATGCCTTCAATCAGCCCCGGATTGGGCAACAATCCAGACAGTTTTCCCGCGACGACAAAGGGACCAGAGGCAAACGCTCCAGCCATAACGTGTGCAATTTCGTGCCCCAACACCGGATGCGGAAAACCACCTTGTTGCAGATACACCTCGTGACGCCAAGGTTTCGCAATGTAGGTATCGGCAGCGCCCATGAGCGCGCTCTTTTGCGCCGAATCAGCAAAAAGATACGCAGCAATCCGCGCGGGGCCTTTCGTCTCGAAAAATGATTCTTGCTCGATGATATGGGCGTCGCACTCGCGGGCAAACCGTTCCACGTCAGCCTTGGGGATTCCTCGAGCTGCGAAAACGTCACAACGCCCTACCGAGACGGGCGATGCGAGCTGCGCTTGAATGGTGCTCGCTGTATGCCAATGGCCAAAATGATAACCATTCACGTTCAAGAGAATACTCAGCGCCAGGGCACCTGCGCCGATCAAAACGAGACCAGGGCGTCCGAGGGAATGAACAGCTAGCTTTCCATCGGATTTTCGTTGAAGGTGTAGCGCCAATACGACAGCCGCGACAAGCGTGGCCACCGAGCCGGCACGATAGGTGTACAAGCCCGAAAAATCGATGATCGTATCGTAAAAACTGCCGCTGAAAAAACCTACGAATGGATCGTATGCGTACACCATGGGGCTCGTGTAGAAACGAACGAACGACATGACTACCGACAAACCAGGTGCCGACAAACCAAGAAAAACAGCAATGAGGCGCCTACGTTTTACACGACCGGCGAATTCACCCGCGACGGATCCCCAAACGCCCGCCAATGCGGCTCCTACACCCGGGCCGAGCACGTAATGCACGGTGCCACCCCAAACGTCGCAATAGCCGTGACGCATGCCGTGCAACATCGTGATAAACCACGCCAAACCTACGAATTTACAACCATTGGCTACGCCATGACTCAATGCATCGATCGGCGCAAGACGCTTCCGGGACAATTCGAGCGCCGTTGCCACAATCGTCACAATGGGTACGAAAAGCCCTGCGGCAAGCGCACTTTCATATCCCGGGCCATCGAACAATGGAACGAACCCAATGACGATCGCCACAACCACGACGATAAACGTGGCAATGGAATCAATCGAACGAGCGGCCCACCATGAGCGCAACGTTTGCAGCGGAGAACGTGAGGCGGGTGATTCATTCATGGGCGTGGATGTACAACCAGTTCATGATAACCGTACGTCGAATCTTCTTCACGGGCAAATTGGATATTCTGTAATTCACCAATGGCGATTTCAGCCGTTGTGTAAATGCGTGTTCCGTCCATCAGGTGCCCTCCGCGGGCAAGACCATCGCCATCTGCAATGGTCACGTGTATATGAGAACCACTGGACTTTGCAAGCATTCCCACGAGGGATGTAATTTCGAGTTTTCCAGGAACGGTCGTCGCGTCCGGCCGGTTGGCAAAACGAAGGGATGCCACATCGAGACTCCCCACGCAGGACAAAATGACAGCAGCTTCGATGTCGTTTGTCTTAACGTACTCTTCGAGGGACCGTTTCAAGTCTTGGCCCGGGCCGAGCCGAATCACATGTACGGTCATGGCGGAGGCATTGGGCGGAATGTGCTTCACAGATTTGGCGGGCATCGTACACGAAACAAGTGCACCTGCGAAGAGAAAGAGCAAACCCAGAGTCGTACGCACGAATGTCTCCCGAGCGCCGGGGCGCTCTTTTTTCGTTCGTTGCGAGCGTAGTACCCATTGTCAACGAACGCCATCTCGGCGATGATGCGCCACCATGAAGATCATGCTGAAGCTCGAGAACATAAACACGGGCGAACCTTCTTTCGAGGAGTTTGCTGATGAAGAATCAACCATGGCGTGGCTCCGCGAGCGCCCGCAGTTCACCGACGTTCTTGGTGTGGTCTTCGAAGGGCTGACGCGCGAGCAAAGTGACCGGCTGAAGGCAACGAAGCGGCCGCTCGATGACGCAGAACGTGCTGCAGAAAAGGCGCTCGTCGACAAACGCGAACAAGAAGCCGAAGCACAACGTGTCGTGCGAGCACGTGAAGATGAACTGGCGCAAGCTGCGCATCGGGCGGCGCAAAAAGATCTCAATCCGAATCGCACCATGGAAGTTCGATATCGGTACGACACGGGTTTGTCGCTGACCGATCGGGACGATCCGCGCGAGATTTCGGAAGAAGTACGCGCGGTGGTGATGGCGTGGGTGGCCGAGCGAAATGAATGGGTTGAATCGCGCGGACAAATCGTGGGAGAAGCCAAAGTGACGGTTTATCCGGCTGCGTTGCCAAAACCAGGCGCTGACCGCGTCCTAAGTGGTACGTTTGTCCCCGTGACTGGACCGGCGAAAAGCTAGGGCGACTTCGCCAATCGCCGCGCTCGTTGATCTTCGTACAACGACGTGGGGCTCAGATCCGCACCACGCTCCATTCCTTCCACGAAATCGACAGGTTCGGTCCCTTGCCCCAGCGGCAATGGAGATTCCGTCACGACATACACGCCCAATGTACCAATCACGTATCCCCAACCAAATTGCATCGAGCGGACGGTGCCTGAACCTAGCACGTTCCAAACCACATTCATAGCGCCAGTAATCCCTGCGCCCGTACTTTCGTTCTGACGATTGACGGTCGAAAATCCGTCGTCGAATAACGAAGAATCCACGAGGTTCGCGGTAGCAAGCGAATGATGGTATTCGCTAAAGCCGGTCGATCCGAGGTTCGAATCTTTGGCGGTGTAGGCCCTGCCATTGCGACTTTCGACGCGGAGCCACACGCAGCCAGTCGTACCAAAACCCCAATTTTGAATGAAGTTATGCCGACCCGCCGTCGCTTTCGAGTCTACCGTGAGAATCTCG
The DNA here is from genome assembly GCA_031415295.1 of Polyangiaceae bacterium. Lineage (GTDB taxonomy): Bacteria > Myxococcota_A > Polyangia > Polyangiales > Polyangiaceae > Polyangium. The sequence goes on from JANORL010001514.1 coordinate 5,924, forward strand.
TTGCTGCGTTGAATCTCGAACAAGTATCCATTGCCGCCGCCTCCTCGATTTTGCGCCGCCGACATTTCGGATCGTTCAATGGTGACACGTTTGGATTCTCGCACGAGGATTCCGCCTGATAACAGATGGCCGCCCGCTCCGCGACCTGTGGCGGGTGCGCCGGGCGAAACGAAAGAGACCACGTCACGCACGTATCCATCGCTCGTATGGGCTAGCTCCAATACATGATTCCGGTCGCTGCTCCAGGCTTCGTCCCAGGTTGCTGCATTCGCAAGTCCCAACGATTCCACGCCGACGCCAGTTAGATAACCACGTTCCCGCCGCACCGACGCACTATCGCGAAGTTTCACCGGATATCGCAGAGGTACATCGATGGTCATGATTTGGGGTGACGTGGAGGTATCGACGGAAACGACGGTTCGCCGGAAAAACGTTTGCCATGAATCGTTAAA
>JANORL010001515.1:0-3915 GCA_031415295.1 Polyangiaceae bacterium
CCCCCCAACCCCCTCTCCAACTTCGCGCCTACGGCGCTACGTGGAGAGGGGGAGCCGGAAAAAACAAGGCTCTTTTCCCCCTCTCCACGCAGCATTGCGAAGCAATGCGGAGTTGGAGAGGGGGTTAGGGGGTGAGGCGCGACTCGGCATCGAATGCGAGCTTATCTTAACGCTTATGGGGGCTGGGGGGGTGAGGCGCAATATCGACCTTTATGGCGAGTAAAACACCAGGTCAATCGTCGGATAGATGTCGTTCGAGCGAACGCGAACTTTTTGCCACCGACCATCGTCGCCTTTTTCATCGACGACTGCGTGCGTATCGAAGTTGTACCATTGACCGCCCAAAGCCAAACGGAACCGTTTGCCGAGACGCACTTCGAGCGCTAGGTCCACGTTGAGGTAAAGGAGCGAGCGATCTGTCGTCGTTGCTTTTCCAACGGCAAACCCGTGCAAACCGGCGCGTCCACGAAGCCAATCGAGAAGTCGATAATCGTAGGTACCACCGATGTGCCAGCGTGATCCCGTCGTTGCCGGCGCATACCACAATTCGAGTGGCGCGTACGAATCGAGCGGCTGTTGCGGATTATCGCCAAGTCGCAATCCCGTCGTGACGTCGGCGCGCGCAGTCCATACGCCGCGGTCCCCGCCCGAAAGCCATAACCCTGCATATTGCTGCAAAACGAATCCCGGTTTCTGGCCGCTCGTTCCATGCGTAGGGAAAATAAACCCTTGCAACATACGCATGGCCCCGGTGGGAACACCAAGACCGTATTCGCTCGTCAGGACAATACCGCTTTTGCTCTTGATGAGTTCCGCGCGTAGTGACACGTTTGGGGACAAGAGAAACCACGGCACGATCATCGTCGTGAGTTCCAAACCGTGCCCAATGCCCAACGCCGATGGCGACGTGAGTCCCACGGCGAAACCTTTTTTTGGCAGAACCCGCGCCGTTTCACGGGCTGGCATAGGATCGGCAACCGACGTTGCGGCAACGGTCGACAAAGCAAGGCTCAATGCAAAGCCCAAGGTTTTACGAAACGAAAGCTTCACGGAGCACCTCCACCGAGAATCCAAGTGCCCACGACGGGCGCGTGATCGCTGAGCCACAACGGATTGCTCTTGACACCAAGCCTTCCATCGGTTTGTAGAACGTCCGATGTGCCGTCTTTCCACGCGTCGGCTTTCTTGACGAAAAGATAATCGAGCGTCCGATTCCAGAATTGTGGTTTTCCTTCAGAATCGACGTGCCCAGGTCCCGCCACCGTGTGCGTAAAGTACCTGCTTTGGTCTTCTTCTGTCGTGCCGTACTGACCCAGCGTGATGGACGGAACGAAATCGTCGTAGAATTTTTGCATGATTTGGGGCGTGTACGGCGGTTGTTCGAAATCTGTTCCCGCCGCGCTTTCGAGTTCGTCGGGAAAACCCTTGAGCCGAATGGCGGTTGGCGGCAATTCATTAAAATCGCCGCCCAACACGAAGGGACGGTTGTCTTTTTTAACTTCGTCGTAAATCTGCTGAATCTGCTTCGCTTTCGTGCCATCCTGATCGTACGCTTCGGTATGTACGACATACGCGACGACTTCACGGCTATTGCCCACATCGATAACGGTTCGCCCGATCATCCGGTGGAGGTAGAACGTCGACGTCACAGCGTCTTGATCGGTGCGGTCGACTTGTCGAATCCGTTCGGCCGTTGTCATGGGATACTTGGAGAAAATGGCATTGCCGAGATCCAGGCGCCCCAAACCTTCAGTAGGAATATAGCGACTGTTCCACGTTTGCATGTACGCACCATAATTGAGCCGCGTATTTTCCAGAATGCCCTGGACCATGTCGTAATAGGCACTTCGGCGTGAATTTACCTCGATTTCCTCAGTCATGAGGATATCGGGGTTGTATTCGTTGAGCAATTCGTAAATGTTTTCCATGTTGAGGTCGACTTCGCCCTTGGTCATCTGCGTGCGATCGCCCCAATAATCGAACCAAAAATCGATACGGCCCGCACCGTATTTGATATTCCACGCCATGACGCGTAATTCGGCAGGAGCCGAGTTCGTAGGCGGCACGAGCGTGCTCCGCTGAAAAACCGGAACCTCTTGCCGATCGAAATTCATGTCGTCAGCAAGTGGTTCACACGCGCCAACGGCTAGACAAACGACGCCGAGAATCGCGGAAAAAAGCCTATTCCGAATACTCATGAACGCGCATGATACGCACATCCAACGAAGGTCCCAACAATTTGCTTTCCGGCTATCGTCGGCAATGAGCATTTCGCGGGTAGGTCACAAGGTCACGTGCCCGTCGACAAAATCCTGCTTGCGTTCTTTGGAAAACGTCACGACCCTTCACGCGCCTCTTCCGTCTTCCCCGGCCTGTCGTCTAGCATGCGCCGAGTCGACCCCTCTACTACGGAGAATGGAAAGGTACGCGCACGATGCCTCTGGAGACCATGGCACAAGCAGCAACGCACGTCGGACGCAAGCGACGGCGCAACGAGGACAGTCACCTCGTCGATGCCGGCCTAAGCCTCTACGTCGTTGCAGATGGCATGGGTGGACAAGCTGCAGGCGACGTCGCGTCGCAGAAAGCAGTCGCCGCAGTTCGTGCGTACGTCGCCGAGCGTAAAGGAGTCGTCGATCGACTGCGCGACGATCCAACTCCACAAAATAAAGTGGCTGCGCAGGAGCTCGTGACCGGAGCGATCCATGCGGCATGCGCTGAACTTTGGACGATGGCCGAAGCGGACGAGAAACTTCGCGGCATGGGCACGACGATGGTGTGTTGCATCGTCGCTGGTGAACGCGCGATCTTGGGGCACGTTGGTGACAGTCGCGCTTACCTGATCCGACAAGCATCCGCTCACGCGTTGACCGAAGATCACACACTCGTTGCTGCTCAAATCAAATACGGCACGATGACCAAGGAACAGGCCAAAAAGAGCGCACTTCGCAGCGTGCTCACACGCGCCGTCGGCACGCAACAGTCGGTGCAAGTCGACACGTTGCTCGTCGACCTGATGCCTGATGACGTGATCCTCATCTGCAGCGATGGCTTGCACGGATATTTTGAAGACGAACAAGAGCTCGCCACACTTTGTTCAAACATGAACGATTCGCTCGCGGAAAAACTCGTCGAGATGGCGAACGAACGAGGCGGACGCGACAACATCACGGCGATGCTCGTGAACGTGAAGAGTCAAGAGGCGGCGGAAGGTCCTGAGAGCGTGATGTACGAGTCGCTGCGCAAGCACGAAGCGTTGCGCGGCATTCCGCTCTTCATGCACTTGACCTATCGCGAGCAAGCGGAGCTCGTCGCCATCTCGAGTGTCAAGGCGTATCCCGAAGGCGAAGCGATCGTGATCGAGGGCGACGTCGGCGAGGACTTGTACGTGATCCTGCGCGGTCGAGTTGCTGTCGAGAAGAGCAACACGGCGATCACGTCGATTGCGGCCGGTGGGTACTTTGGCGAGATGGGTTTGATCGACGACTCGAAACGATCGGCGACGGTCCGAGCGCTCGAGCCGGTGCGGACGATGATCATCAAGCGCGCGGACATCATGAACGTGATGCGCCGCGAACCGGTTTTGGCGGTAAAACTATTGTGGAGTTTCGTGCAAGGTTTGTCGCAACGACTACGCACGGCGAATACGGAATTGACGGAAGCGCGCGCGGAACTGTATGCGGCGCAAGACGTTGCGCCGTATACGTGACAAGGTCGCATCAAATGCATTGCGGCGGCATTCCGCCAAGCTGATTTGCCTCTACATTTCAGCGAACCACCACGAAACGATTCCCCACAACGCGCGCCCGTAGAGACCTATCAGTTTGAATCCGAGTCTGGATTTGAACGCTCGCTTCGCGCGTGTGGGACACGCGCTGCGCGAGGCCAGTCACGATGGGGGGCTCGCAGGCGGCT
>JANORL010001516.1:0-2925 GCA_031415295.1 Polyangiaceae bacterium
GTGAATCTTCGGTCGGACTTACTCAGCGTACGATGTACGCTTCCGTCATCCTCCCTAGCTTCACAACGCTCGCGACGCCCGCGAAACTCCCTCTCTGCTGAGCGAATGGCCGATCTACGCCCCTCATCACGATCAGTTACGGACGGCATTCCCATCGACTGGGGAAGCATCGGACCGTTACGTCTACGTGCACGACACTTGGCCGAAGGTGTTTACGCCGGTAGCCATCGCAGTGCGCGCAAAGGTGCGGGCGTCGAGTTTGGAGGGCACCGTCCATACGTGCCTGGTGATGACTTGCGGTTCTTCGATCGACGCGCGTTGCTCAAACACGATCGAATGATGGTGCGCGAGTTCGAAACGGAAACGGATCGCGCGTTGTGGTTGTGCATGGATGCAACGGCATCGATGGCGTATCGAAGTGCGAAAGCCCCCGGTGCGAAGCTCGCATATGGAGCGCTTCTTGCCGCGGCGCTCGCGCGTGTGGCGTTGTCGAGTGGTGATCCTGTGGGGCTTGGTTGGATCGGTGGTCGAGGTGCGTTGTCGCTGCCGGCGATGGGTAGTCGAGAAGCTTTCGACCGCGTGGTTGGAGCGCTCGAGTCGATCATGGCCGCGGGTGATGCGAAAGCGGACGATGGATCGATGGAGCGAGCGTTCGCGCCGATCGCTCGACGCGCCAAGCGTGGATCGATCATCGTGTTGATTAGTGACCTCGTGGATTTGCCCGAGCGTGCGTTGGCAGCGTTTACGGCGTTGGGAACGAACGGTCGAAAGTTGGTGGTCATCCGAGTGCTCGATCCGATGGAAGTGTCCTTTGGTTTTTCCGGGCACGTACGGCTTCGCGCGATAGAAGGTAATGCTGTCGTCGAAACGGATGCCGATGAAGTCCGCGCGATGTACCAAGCGCGCATTCATGCGATTGGCGAACGTTATTCCGAAGAACTGACACGTCGTGGAGGTCGGTTTGTCGATAGTTCGACGGACAAACCTGCCGCGGAAGTCGTGCGGTCTGTCGTGCGCGCGATATCGGAGGCTCGGGCGTGAGTTTCTTGTCGCTTGCAGCGCTGCTCGTGGCGATGCTCGTTACGGCTCCCATCGCGGCGCATTTGCTTCGTCGGCGCAAAGCCGAGGAGCAACCGTTTCCGCCTGCAGAACTGGTTCCGCCGACGCAACCCGCGGCGCGACGTCGCAGCATGCTCGAGGATCGGGCGTTGTTCTCGGTGCGGTCGTTGAGCGTGTTGTTGCTTGCGGCGTTGGGCGCGACGCCGTTCGTGAATTGCGCGCGTTTGGGCATTGTGCGCAAGGGTGGTGCGTCGGCAGCGTTGACGATCGTGATCGACGATTCGCTCAGCATGCGTGCGCCACTTGGACAAGGCGCGATCTCGGTCGGAGCACCGAGCAAGTTCACACGCGCGTTGGAAGCGGCGCGCGAACTTGCGGATGGTTTGAAGAGTGGTGATGCCGTGGCTGTGGTGCTGGCGGGATCACCGGCGCGAGTAGCTCTAGCGGCCACGACAAACCTCGCTGCGGTGAAAGCGACGCTCGATGCGATCACGCCGTCTGATCGCGCCACGGACCTCGAAGGAGCGATTCGTCTCGGCCGCGAACTGGTGCGTGGCGTGCCGCATGCCGATCGGCGGATCGTGTTGTTTTCGGACCTCGCCGATGGTTTGCCCGATGCTCCCGCACTTGGTGCAGGTTCGGACATTCCCGTATGGATTCCGCTTCCGGAGCTCGAAGCAAAAGGTGCGGATTGCGCAATCACGCGAGCCGATCGTAGTGGCGTGAAGGTACGCGCCCGTGTCGTGTGTAGTCCATCGCCAGCGGGCAAAGATACGCCAGGACAAACTTCGGCATCTGCGGGACGAACGATCGCGATCCTGAGCCAGGACAAACAGATCGCGTCCGCGCCACTTGGTCCATCCATCCGTGCCGAAGACGTGATGCTCGATGTGCCTGCGGATACGCCGACGGACTTGCTCGTCAAATTGTCGGCGGGTGATGCGATTGCCGACGACGACATCGCTCCGGTCGTGCACGTAGGTGGTTCGTTGCCGATTGGTGTGGTTGTCGATGCCGCGAATTCGCAAGTAGCAACGGGTGGTCCGCCGCCCATCGAACAAGCGCTCAGCGCGTTGCAACTCGATGCCGAGGTTCGTCCACTTGCAACGGTTCCCGATCACGCCGACGAGCTCAATGCGTTTGCGGGAATCGTGATTGACGACATTCCGGGACTTACGCCAGAAGGACGTAAAGCGATTGCTGGATGGGTGGAGCAAGGCGGCGTTTTGCTGGCGACGTTTGGTAAACGCGCTGCAGCGGCTCCGTTGGGATCAGGGTTTGACCCGGTCGTACCGGGCGTCGTGCGTTGGGCCGTAAGTCCGGTGCAAGGCGCCGAGCCATCGAGTGCGTTTTTCCTGGGACAAAGCGCCGAGGGTTTGGGCCAACTTGCACCCGAAGGACGCACTTCGTTTGAGCCCATAGCAACGGAAGGCGCGGACGTGCTCGTGCGATGGACCGACGGGGCACCGCTGTTGTGGCGCAAGTCGATGGGACGCGGCGCGGTGTTTGCGTTGTCGTTGCCTCTGTCGACGGACGAGAGTGACTTCGTTTTGCGTCCGGCATTTTTGGCGTTGCTCGAACGGTTTGTCGGGACAGCCAGGTCACGAGGTGGCGCGCGGCTTGTCGATGTCGGCGATGCGTTTACGTTTGACGGGTACAAGGATGTCGCTGTCGAGTACGTCCCGACGCACTCGGGTGTATCGACGATGAAGATGGAGATTGCGGAGCAGAAGGGTCGGCGGCTGGTCGTGACGTCGCTCGCTGGGCGTTACGTTGCGCATACGGATGGCGAGCAGACGGTGCGTATTGCGACCGTGCCTGAGCGCGAGATTGACTTGCGACCGCGCAAGATTGTGGAGACGGCGC
>JANORL010001517.1:0-5758 GCA_031415295.1 Polyangiaceae bacterium
GCTGCTCGACATGCTGCGCATGGCGGGCACCGAGGCCCCTCCCCCACGTCGCGAAGCGCCCGTGTCGACGGTGGTCGATGATCGTAATCGATTGGCAACGTTGCTCATTCGTCGTCACGGTCGCTTGCAAGTCGTTGCGCATTACTTCCACGAAAACGACTGGCAAGAGCGGGTTCCGGCCCTCGGCTCCCGATCCATCAAGCGCACACCTAAAACCGCGCCTTGAACGATTCCTGTATCATCCCATCACGGAATTGCTGACTGGTGCGTTTGTCGAGGGGTCAGGCGGTCATCAAAAAGCTGTTGTCGTGGACTCTTGGGAGTCATCTTGTCAACAAAATAGTGACCGGTGAGACACTTGAGAGTCCTGTGCGTCATCAAGAAGGTGAAACGGGGGACTCTGGCGAGTGATCCTGTCAACGAAATGTTGGCAGGTGGGACTGTCGAGGGTCCGGATGATCATCAAAAAGGTGACCCGAGGGACTCTTGCGAGTGATTTTGTGGACAACGGGTTGATCGGCGACTGATCAGGGTTTGCGTTCGGGTTCGGGGCAATAGGCGGGTTTCTTATTGACGGGCGCCGCGTCGCACGTGGCTTTTACATCAATGGGGGCTTGATTCGGGCCTAGTACTGCGCACCCACGTGCTGACCACCGCCTCCCCGGCGGCTCGCAGACACCATAAGGGTCTAACATCTTTTTCTGGCACTCCTCGTCCGATACGCAGGACTGGCACCTTTCGTTGATACACAGCAGGCTGGGGCATTGTGTTGGCGCGTCACACCGGAATCCAAGGTTTTGGCCGCAGGTGTACACCGCGGAGCAATGCCCGCGGTCACAAAAGCCGTCGCCGCATTGGTTGTCTTTTGTGCACTTTCGATCGGGCACGTTCTTTGACCATGGACGACGATAGCAGATATCGGCGATTTCCTTTTCTTCCGGTGATAGCTTGAGCCCCGTGTACTCCTCAACGACTTCCGAGGGGAATCGGGGTACGATGCCCTGTTTCCCCATGTTGTTAATATCCGAACTTACAACGCTTCTACCATCGGGCAATGCCGTATTAGCATCTGTGCAACCCGTATCGCCAGCGTCACCCGCATTGACACCACCTGCCCAATGTCCAAATTCGACACGTTTTCCACCTTGCGCCGATTCGCTCGATGAACACGCGGCAATGCCAACAATGCCTAACCCAAAGCATGCGCCGACGACCGCCGATGCATAACGCATGTTGTGTTGATGTGGTTTCATGGCGATGGCTTTTTCTGCGCGCAAACAGGATGTTTACCACCAGGGCCGCCCAGGTACATGAGTGGTCCGTCGGATCCCTGAAAAATCTGCGGCGATCGGTCATAACATGGCGTGTGGTACGGTTTGGACCAGAAGATAGAATCGTCCGTGTTGGGTGCGTATACGAAGGGCGCGTTGGTATCCAAATATCTGATTTGTCGCACCCAGGCGACTTCATTTGCCGCTCCGCTAGCGAAGCGGCCACTGCCCATTTCCGTCTTCGGCCAGCCGTTTTCCGGGTGTGGATTGTATACTTCACCATATACCTGCGCCCTGCACGCACCCTTGTTCAACGTGGTAAACAAGGACGCAGGGTACTTCCCAATTGACTGGTGGTTGTAGAACATCCACCAGTTGCCTTCCAGGTCCATGATGATCAAGAGCGCATGTTCCCACTGTTCCCCGCCAACCACCGAGAAATATTCCAGAGGCGAGCCCACATCTGTGGGGCGGACATACGATTGCTCAAAGCCGCTCCCCGTGCCATAGCCGCCGACACGCTGTCCATTGATTTCTCGCCAGCGCTCGACTTGGACATTCAACGTTGGAGTCACGTGGTAGTTTGCCCAATCGACACCAATGAGCATGCCCACGGATTCCGTGGTGGATCCCTCCGCCGGACATCCGACGAGCAATTCGATGACGCTGAAGGTTCCTTTCTCTACCTCGGGCTTGAATGCGTTGATACGCGCAAAAACACCCACGTTTGGTTGGATGATGTTGAGCCCCGCGTACAGCCGATTCGGATCGTCCGGGATCCCAGGGATCTGGTAATTGTCGACCCAATCTTGAATCGATGTTGCACCATCCGGATCCATGATGTATTTGGAATAGTTTGGTCGTGTAAAGACCGTCGCCCCCGCAGGCCCCCAAAGCTCGGCATACCTTTCCACTTCGGTCATTCCAAGCGATAAACCATCGAGAGGGTCGCTCGGCAAAAATGCCGAAATGTCCGGCGGCAGGATGTCCGGCTCGGGGACGCGGATATAATCGTAAATGGTACCCGATTTACCCTGCACCGTCTTTTCAATTGGCCTTCCTTCGTAGATCACATTCGCGATATATACGTCTGCCTCGTCTTTCCTTGACTGCTCTTCTGGCCGAAGCACATCCGGCTCGCCTTGCGGGTTTTCAGGTGCCGGCAAATTGGCCTGGTTACCATTCTCGCCACCGCTGGCATCTTCGTGAGATATCGTAATCCACTCAGGCAGGACAATGGTGCACCCCATGTGCAGCACGGTCATCAGGACCAGGACAAGTCGTGGCAGCACATGAAAAAATCGTGTCTGTGTACGCATGAAGCCACCCTCCCTACCCACGAACAGAATCACGTCGCCCGGCCAGAAGATCACTATGGTTACCGGGCGGCAAGCAATTTCGGCGCTTAAGCAATTCGGGCGGGATTCGAATGCATTAACGAACTCATTGAAGTGTTTCGCGCTTTTGAAAACACCCACGATATGCGGCAGGCGGCAGTCAATACCACTTTTGGGTCATCCGATCCGTCGTGGAAGGGTCGTGCATCACGCACCCGAACTTCGCTCTGGCGCAGACGTTCGATACCGGGGTAGAATGGTTCGCTTTACTCCGAACGCCTCGACGTTCGCTCGTCCGAGGGGGCACGCGTCTCGGCGCGTGTGCTCGAGGATCATGGCTTTGGGGGTCGGACGAAAAATGGAGCAAGCGGCGCGATGACTCTGCCGGCGGTCGGTGACGAAATCCTCGGGAAATATCGGATTATTCGGAAGCTTGGTGAAGGTGGCATGGGCGTCGTATACGCCGCTACGCACATCGAACTCCAAGAAACCGTCGCGATCAAAATGCTCACACCGGAGCTCGCGCTTCGAGAAGAAATCGTCGGTCGTTTCACGCGTGAAGCGCGTGCGGCAGCGAAGATCAAGAGTGATCACGCAGTGCGGGTGCTCGACGTAGGCAAACTCGAAAACGGAGTCCCGTACATGGTCATGGAGTTTCTCGAAGGCCAGGATCTCGCGCATGTGCTTCGTGCAAACGAAAAACTGTCGCTTCGTGATGCGATCAAATACGTGGCGGAATGCGCTGAAGCGTTGGGCGAAGCGCATCGATTGGGCATTGTGCATCGCGACATCAAGCCGGCGAATTTGTTTTTGTCGACGCGTAGCAACGGAACGCAGCTCGTGAAAGTACTCGACTTCGGGATCTCGAAGGTCAGTAACGACGGCCTTATGGGAGGCAGCGGCGCGACACGTACCGAAGCTGTGATGGGCACACCGATGTACATGTCTCCTGAGCAGCTTCGGTCGTCGCGCGACGTTGATGCTCGAGCGGATGTTTGGTCCTTGGGCGTGGTTTTTTACGAGTTGTTGACGGGGGCATTTCCGTTCGAAGGGGAGAGCATTCCCGTGCTTTTCGCGTCGATTTTGGGTTTGCCGTACAAGCCGATTCGGCAGCAGCGGCCGGACCTGCCGAAGGCGATCGAAGAGATCATGTTGAAGGTTTTGGAGAAGGATCGCGACAAACGTTTCGCGAGTGTGGAAGAGTTTGTCCAGGCGCTCGCACCGTATACGCAGGCCGAAGGAGCGGCGGTTGTCGGAGGGGGAAGTACGCGTCTAGGATCGGGGAAGTGGATGCAAGATGCGACGGACGCGACGCTCTACGCAGACGCATCCAGATCGGCGTCTGGACGTACTGGACGAACCTTGGCGCTCGTTGCGGTTGCCCTGTTGGCGCTTGCTGGGGGCGGCGTTGTCGTGTGGAGTTTGACGGGGAACGGTCCCGAGACGAACCCTGATCTGGCCGCGGGCAAACCATCCGCGGCTTCGACGCCAGCGGTGACCCCAGCGGGCCAAGTGGTCGCGACGACCGAGCCTCGGCAGGCAGAGGCACCAGCGGCGTCTTCGTCGACGACGGCTCCGGCTAGCCCGGATACGTCTGCGGGCATCAAGACAGCCGTCACGACGCCTTTGGGGACAGCGACAGTCAAGACAGGAGTTCCGGTGGTAAAACCCCCCGGGACAAACAAGGTATTCGAAGTCGGAGGACGAAAGTGAAATTCGGGCGGGTTTTTCTTGTTGCAACGTTGCTCGTATTTTCGACCGCGGTGCCGTCGTTCGTGTTTGCGCAACCTGCGGAGAATGCAGCGATTGCCGAGGCCTTGTTTCAAGAAGCGCAGAAGCTCATTTCCGAGGGCAAAACGAGCGAAGCGTGCGACAAGTTCGTCGAATCGGACCGTCTCGATCCGGGTCTCGGGACCAAGCTTTCGATTGCGGATTGTTACGAGCGCGAAGGAAAATTGTCGAAAGCGTGGGCGGCGTTCACGGAAATCATTCCGCTTGCGCAGCAGGCCAACCGTCAAGATCGTGAAGCATTGGCGAAGCAACGTGCCGATGCGTTAGCACCACGTATTCCGAAGCTCGTGGTGACGTTCGCGGGGGACACGAAGGGCGTTGAGGTATTGCGCGATGGTGTTGCGTTGGGATCGGCGACGTTTGGCGTGCCTTTGCCGATCGATCCGGGCAAACACATGGTGGCTGCGCGCGCTCCGGGATTCAAAGAGTGGTCCACGGAAGTTGTTGTCGAGGAAGGCAAAACGTTGGAGGTCAAAGTACCGGCACTCGAGCTGGACGTTTCTAAGCCCCCGCCTCCGCCGCCTCCGCCTCCAAGTGGTGGCAATGGACTCAAGGTGGGTGGTGGCGTGCTTCTGGGATTAGGCGTCGTGGGTTTGGGTATTGGGGCGGGATTTGGATTAAAAACGTTTAGCACGTGGGAAAAAGCGCAGGACGATTGTGACGGTGCGCCTGGCAGCTACAAGTGTGGTCCGACGGGAGAAACGTTGGCCGCGGAAGCCCAAACGAGCGGCAATATCTCGACGGGGCTTTTTATTGGTGGCGGAGTGCTTGCCGCCGCGGGCGTGGGAATGCTCGTGGTTGGATCTCGAAGCAAGGCGTTGTCGCCCAAAACGGGGATTCAATGGATTGCGCCTTCGTTTGACGGAAAAAACTCGGGAATCGTTTTACAGGGTCGATTTTAGGAGAGAGTCATGATGAAGCGACGTGTTGGGCTAGGCATAACGGCGATCTTGGCGATTTCGGCATGTAATGCGATTGTGGGCGTGGAGGATGTGAAGCTCGGGGAACCGTCTAGCAGTTCGAGCGGCGGTGGTGGCGATACCGGTGGAATGGGTGGGAGCGGTGGAATGGGTGGAGGGATACCTTGCGGGAAGGACGAAGAATGTCCTGCCTCTCAAGTGCTGTGTATGGTCCCAAAGTGCCAAAATAATAAGGAATGCTCGATAGAGAATGCACCGCCAGGAACGGATTGCGGTATAGATAAGGGTTGCGATGGCAATGGCCAGTGCAAATTGGTGCATGGTGCTGCTTGTACTGAGAACTCTGTCTGTTTGTCTGCGAATTGCCTTTTGGGTGCATGCACGGGACAAAGCTGTATAGGCTTGCCACGAACGTGCGGTTTTATGCAAACCGACGGCT
>JANORL010001518.1:0-3971 GCA_031415295.1 Polyangiaceae bacterium
CGCACGACGGGAGGTGCGCCGAGGCCGATATCATCGAGCAATCGCGGCAGTTCGGGGATGTTGTCGGGGCCAAGCACGAGGTCGATACCTTTTGCGCGCGTAAGAAGTCGTTCGCCTTCTTGTTGAGCAACGCATCCGGCGACGACGAGCACCAATTCGGGGTGCTTTTCTTTCCATTTCGCCAAACGGCCAACTTCGCTGAGCAGCTTCTGTTCAGCTTTTTCCCGTACGCTGCACGTGTTCAAGAGGACGACGTCGGCGTCGTGCCAATCGTCCACCTCGACGTAACCTCCGCGACGGAGAACTTCGTGGATGCGATCGGAGTCGTGGACGTTCATCTGACATCCGAACGTGGTGATGGCGTATCGAGGCATGGGCGGACGGTGGTGTAACAAAACCACGTGAGGAGGGCTAGGGAATGTCCACGTCCGCGGGGCAGGAATTAATTTGAATCCAAACTGCATCGGACAGTTGCAGCGAACGCGCGAAGTCGAGATCATCGCGTCCAAATCAGTCGAGTGGGGCAGATTGAACCCGCTCATTGCGCGGAACGCGGCACGCATTTGTGCAGACTATGGGGTTTGGCCAAGTACGAGGCGTTTCCGGGCCGCTCGAGGAGAAGACATGTCGGGGAAATTCGTGACTCTCGTGGATATGTTCGAACATTCCGTAAAAAATTACGCGGACAACGACTTGTTCGGCGCGAAAAAGGACGGAACGTGGACATGGACAAAATACGGTGAGGTCGGCAAGCTCGTTGACAAATTCCGAGCGGGTTTGGCGTCGTTGGGCATCAAGCGTGGCGACAAGGTCGCGATCATTTCGAACAACCGCGTTGAATGGGCGGTGGCTGCGTACGCGTGTTACGGGCTCGGCGCAGCGCTCGTGCCGATGTACGAAGCGCAGCTCGACAAAGAGTGGGCGTTCATCATCAACGATTGCGAAGCAGTCGCGGTGATTGCAGCGACGGACGAGATCTTCGACAAGGCCCAACAGATTCCGGAGAAGGCACCGAGTCTCAAACACGTCATCGGTTTGTCTCGACCGGCAAGCGATCCGAAGTCGTATGCAGCGCTGTTGGAAGCGGGCGCGAAAACCCCGCTGCCCTCGATCAAGCCCGACCCGAAAGACACGTCGTGCTTCATCTACACGTCAGGTACGACGGGCAACCCCAAAGGCGTGATTCTTTCGCACGCGAACATCATCTCGAACATCAACGCCATCCACGAAATGCTGCCGATGCGCACGGATGATCGGAGTTTGTCGTTCTTGCCCTGGGCGCATTCGTTCGGCCACACCTGCGAACTTCACGGTCTGCTGTCCGTTGGCGCGCAGATCGCGCTGGCGGAAGCGGTGGACAAGATCGTGGCGAACTTGGCGGAGGTGAATCCGACGGTGCTGTTTTCGGTGCCGCGGATCTTCAACCGCATCTACGACAACGTGAACAAGCAGATGGCTGCGAAGCCGGCGATCATTCAGTCGTTGTTCAGAGCGGGAATTGCGGCGGCAACGAAGCTGAGGAAGCAAGGTCCGGGGTCGCTTGGATTTGGCGAAAAGATCCAGCTGGCGCTCGCCAAGAAACTCGTCTTCACGAAGATCGTCGCCAAGTTCGGCGGACGAATGCAATACGCGTTCAGCGGTGGTGCAGCGTTGTCGAAAGAGGTTGCCGAGTTCATCGATGCGCTCGGGATCACCGTTTACGAAGGGTACGGTTTGTCCGAGACGAGCCCCATCGCGACGGCAAATCGTCCCGGTGCTCATCGAATCGGCAGCGTGGGCAAACCCATCGAACACGTGACGATCGTCATCGACAAGGAAGCGTCAGGCGATCCGAAGCATGGCGAGATCGTGATTCACGGTCCGAACATCATGGTGGGCTACCACAACCGCGATCAGGAAAATGCCGAGGTTTTCACGGCAGATCGCGGGTTCCGTTCGGGTGACCTTGGGTATGTCGACGACGACGGCTTCTTGTACATCACCGGCCGGATCAAGGAGCAATACAAGCTCGAGAACGGCAAGTACGTCTCGCCTGCGCCCCTCGAAGAGCTGCTCAAGCTGTCACCGTTCATCCTCAACGCGATGGTGTACGGGGACAACAAACTCTACAACGTTGCGCTGCTCGTGCTCGATCCCGAATACGTGAAGACCTGGGCTACGGAGCAAGGTTTGTCGTTCAAGGACGATGCGGAAATGTGCAACAACGACCGCGTGAAGAAGCAGGTCATGGCGGAAGTGGAAAAATACTCGGCTGATTGGAAGAGCTTCGAGAAAGCCAAAAAGATCACGCTCACGGCCGAAGATTTTACGGCGCAAAACAACATGCTCACGCCGTCGATGAAGGTGAAACGACGCTTCGTTTGGCAAAAGTACAGCGCGCAGATCGAGGCGCTCTACACCGACGATGCGAAGTCCAAAGCGGCGGCCTGATCTCCTCAATCCTCACGCCTCGCCCCCCAACCTCCTGCAATGAAAGCCGGGCACGTCCTCGCTTACGCTCGAACGGCCCTTGTCAGTGCATTCGTCGGGCTCGCTTGGCGACCCGACTCTTGCACTCTATCCAGTTGACGATGGGGCTGCCGCCCCAAACCCCGCCGGAATAGAGGGCGATGGATGTCTCTGGCTCCCCCCTCTACACGTAGCGACGAAGCCGCGGAGTTGGAGAGGGGGCTGGGGGTGAGGCGCGAGAGCATGGAGAGCACGTCGTCGTTTTCATCTCTGGTGGGTGAGGCGCGCTAACCTGGGCTCATGCGAACCACAGCGCACGCCGCGACATGTCTGCTAGCCGCTTGTTTACTCGGCGGATGCGCGAGTTCCCCTGCAGTTCGCCAAGCCAAACTCAACGATCCCATCATCGTGGTCACGGTTCAGAGCACCACGAAGACGACGCCGGACAAACGACTTCCGACGAAATCGGAAGCGCTCCAGAAGCAGCGGAAGCAAGTGGAATTGTCGGGCATTTTGGGAGTGCTCAAGGACGCGGATTCGAGTGATCCCAACGATGTGTTCGGCGGCGTCGTTGGAGGCGTGATCGGCGGACCGGGTTCGGGTTTTGGCGGACTGGGCACAAGCGGTATCGGCATCGGCGGTGGTGGATTTGGTCAAGGCATCGGGGGCTTCGGATCCATCGGTACGATCGGTCGCGGAAGTGGTTACGGGAGCGGCGGCGGGCATGGCAACACGAGCGAACGAGCCAAGGTAAAACTTGGCAACATCGTGATCAGTGGCGCACTCACGGTGGATGTGGCGCAGCGACACATCGATGACCATCGCGACGACATTCAGACCTGCCATCACCTTGAAGCCGCGGAATCGGGCAGTCGTTGGGGTTCGGTGACGATGCGCCTGATGATCGATTCGACGGGGCACGTGTCCGATGTGCAGGTGTACGAATCGACGTTGCCGTCGCGCGAGTTGGAAAGCTGTATCGCCCACGTGATCGGGGCGTTCGTTTTTCCCAGGTCGACGTCGGGCAGCAGCGCGACAGTGCTTCTACCGATTAGTTTCTAGTCAAACGATTTCACCGTCGTCTTCGATGATTGCTTCAGCGCCGAAACGAGCGCGAGCGTCGAGAACTTCGCTGTCGGTTATCCATTGGCGTGAGCACTCCTCGACTGGAGCGGTCTCGAAAACGTCGCGTCGCGATTCACCGTCACCATCTTCGAGCACACGAACGACCTCGTGGTGGAATCCGCAATCGGGGCACAAAACACGCATGCAATGAACGTAGCGCATGAGCGCCTCACCCCCCAGCCCCCTCTCCCTACAAGGGCGAGGAGCAGAAGAGCGGACATGACGAACTTTGGTT
This sequence comes from Polyangiaceae bacterium, assembly GCA_031415295.1. GTDB lineage: Bacteria > Myxococcota_A > Polyangia > Polyangiales > Polyangiaceae > Polyangium. The sequence goes on from JANORL010001518.1 coordinate 3,809, forward strand.
TTTTTTCTGGCTCCCCCTCTCAACACGCAGCGAAGCGGAGTTGAAGAGTCCCGACGAGGCTTCGCCTCACCCACCAGAGATGAAAGCGGATCACAACGATCTCGGGGGTATGGGGGGCGTAGCCCCCCATCGTAAACTGGCTAGAGTGCAAGAGTCGGGTCGC
>JANORL010001519.1:0-7527 GCA_031415295.1 Polyangiaceae bacterium
ACCTTGCTCGGGTCTTTTCCCGATGCTCTGTATGCGTCCGTCGTGCGTCCCTCGGGCCGAACGGGTTTGACCGAGCTATACAAGTGGAGCGGATCGAAGTGGACCAGCCAATACAGTTCAAGCGCCTCGACGTTTGTTTTGGATGTACAGCCGTGGCAAAACGGTACTGTCTTGATGGTAGAAAGTGATAGTTTTTCGGGTGCATATCGATTTTCGGTGCTCCCCCAATCTGCTAAGGTTTTTATCCCCGAACCTTCTGATCGCAAATGGAAAGGCGCCTCGTCGATGTGTGAAATGGGGTTCATTCCCGACGCACTACGCACGTTGCCGTCGGGACACGTCTTCATGACTGGCGTGACCTGTGACTTGAGCGACGGTCCGCAGAGCGGTCAAACTGGTGTCAGGCGTTGGTCTGCCGAAAACAAGGCGGGCACTGCCGACTTGTTGCCCGATATTGGCAGCAAAAACTTTACATTGGTCAATTTGGCGCTCCGCAACGAAAAAGACGCGTATGTCGGGGGAAACACGGCCCCATTGCGTTATGGTAAACCCACGAGCTTGTCCCCCTACCTGGCGCATTTCGACGGAAAAGCGTGGACCCTGGATACGCTCCCCTTCAGTGATGCCATCGCGAGTCTCGATGTCGATGCGAATGGCAAATTGTGGATCGTCTCTGTGCAGGGCACAGTTTTTTCGCGCCCGGCAGGCGGCGCGTGGACCGAAGTTTCTCTTCCCGTAGGCGGAGAAGACCGTGCACCGATTTCTGCTTCGACAATATGGGCGCGAGGACCGGGCGATGAATGGATCGTCGGTTCATATCAATCCCGCTACGTCGTGCTTCATTCGGGTCCTCCTGGCGAAAAAGCACAACTTCCAGACCTGGAAACAATGACCGACACCGCGGCGGAATTGGCGATGCCCACGCCGCTCACGTGGCGCTGCACGACGCCATTCGTTTTGCTGTTTACGCTCAGCAAAGTCGCCCCACCTGATTTCGATTATCCCGCGACGCGTGAGGCATTAAAGGGGCATATGGAATTCGAGGGAGCGCAATTCGTCGAATTCAAGCGCCTCGACAAGCGGTACATGGGGGCTTTCGTCCCTGATTCCGAAATGGGAAAAAAACTTGTCGAATTGGTAAAGAAAAAAGTCCCCAATTCCACGCCACAACTCGTTTGTCACGCACCTAAACCATCCCGCGGGATCGATATCGACCTTTCGGGCACGAAATAGCCACAAAATTCTCCCAACCCTGTTGGATCGACCGATCGCGGTCGATCCATGTACAGGTCAAGGGGAACCGCTCATTAGATTCGTGACCTGATGCAAAAGCACCGCTTGCTCGACCACGCTCGCGGCCACATGCCCACCTTCGGGGCCGATCGCGCGTCGTAATGTCGCTAATTCCTGTTGCGACGCCAATAAAGCTTGCTCCAATTCGACCGCAACCGCTGTCGGTTCAACGTCCTCTCGATCGAATCCAATGCCAGCATGCTCGAGTTGCGAAATGCGCCAACGCGCCGCTTCCAGGTCCGCTTCCGCACGCGCCGCGCGCGCTGCCAAACCATCGAGCTGCACCGTAATGTTATTCGGCAATTCGGTCGCCGCCGAAGTCATTGCCCCAAGACTCGACGACCGCGCCAGTGGCGTCTTGCCTCCAGCTCCCTCCGTCGAATCTTCCGAACCATTCCCATTGGAGTGGCCCGCCTCCGAATCCAATGCCCGCGCTTCTTCGAGGTCCGAAAGCAATTCCTTGCCCACCCGCAGACCTTCACGCAGTTCCGCTTCGAGCGTCGCAATACGTTGACCACGCTCGCGCAATCGCCCCTCGAGCGCCTCCAGGTCCACCGAAAACGCATCGCGTTCCGCGCCAAACTCATTCACGCGTTTTTCCAGCGTCGCGTTCGTCTCGGCCAAGCGGTCCCGCTCTTGCTTTAATGGCGCCAATGCCGCCAATGCTTCCGCATCGGCTCGCTCCCGCTTGCCCGCCTCGATCTTCTCCGCCCGTAACCGTTCCAACTCCGCCTCGAGCTTCTGCAGCTTGTCCACGAGCTTCGGATCGGGAGCTTTCGCCTCCGCCTTCGCCAATCGTTGCTCGAGCACCGTTACCCGCTCGCGCAATTCCGCCCGCTCGCTCACCAGGTCGTTCAGGCCAATCTCGGCCGCCGCCAGCTCCCCCTCGAGCTCCATCGCCCGCGAACGCACCATCGCCGCTTCTTGCGTCAACTGCTCGATACGTTCCTTCGTCCCCGGAACATCCTTCGGCCCGCGCGACAACCCCAGTTCGACCTCGGCCTTCGTCCGCGCTTTCTTCTCATCATCAAGCTGTTTCGCTAGCTTCGTTCCCCGATCACGCTGCTTGCGTAGCTCTTCTTCGAGGTCCCGGATCTGATGCGTGAGACGCTCGGCACGTACGTGGGTGTCCCCCATGCGCGCCTCGAGATCTCGCAGCTTCTCGAGCTTCTGTTCGAGGTCGGCCATGTTCGCTTCGGCCGTCGCCGCGCGAACCGTCTGTTCTTCCAGCGCCGCACGATGTTCCGCTTCGCGGGCTGCACGCTGTTCTGCTTCGAGCGCCGCGTCTTTTGCCCGAGCTTCCGCAATCGCTGCCGTGTTGATGACCGCGCTGCTCTGTCCCGTCGCCTCTCCCGCTGACAAACCCGCTGACAAACCCGCTGACAAACCCGCTGACTTGCGCACGTCCGCAAGGGCAATTTCCACAACGACGAACGGATCGAGCGCTACTTTACGCTCGCTCGCGATCGCGATGAAAATCTCCGGCTCTTCCGTGATCTCCAGCAGCGACGTGTCGATGCTGACTTCGAGTTCCCCGGACGCACCAAAGTCGGCCAGTGTGTACCCGACAAACGGTGCTTGACCGAGCATCCGCACGACGGGAAATTGCAAGGATACAAGGTCGTAGAGGCCGTAATAGTCCGTCGTGGGTTTGTCTGACCTGGGTTTGTCCAGGAGCCGACGTGGTGCTTCCGCATTGGACGAAGCGATCACGGCGACACCCGCCGAACCCACGAGACGCCGCATCTTTCGCAACGTGTCCGTGGGGTCTCCGAAGACTGCGAGGTCCGGGATCACGACAACGTCGAAGGCGCCATCACGAACCCCGAGATCTCCTTCGAGCACCGCATGAGTCAAATGTCGTGGTCGATCGTTCGCCGTGCGTGCGAGCACTTCAGCCACGCGCGCGGCATTCGGATCATAGACATGCACAAGCCGCGCGCCGCGATCGACGAGCCGCTCACCAAACGCCAGTGTTACATCGCCAAGTACCGCGATACGTCGGCCGCGTACGAGACGTTCGAGGTAGGCCGCAAGGGCCATGGAAGGATGCGTAGGACGCATGGCGTTCGGTTCTGCTCCACCCATCACGTAGTCGCCTCGTCTTCGTCGCCACCATGGCACTGCATGAAGGGTTTGCCACTACCACACGGGCACTCCATCTCCCCTGTGATGATGGGCTCTTGCACCGGTGGTTGCTCTGAAGCTCCCGCCGGAAGCTCCTCGTCATGATGCGCCACCGCATGCTCGAGTTCCGCAGCGTGCCTGGCAAAGTCACCAGCTTCGAGGGCTTGCTCTTCTTCTTCGCGCCGCACCTTCACGTGGAAAACTTTCGTGGCCACGTTCGATTGCACGCGCGCCACCATCGTCACGAAGAGGTTGTACCCCTCCTTCTTGTACTCCTGCTTTGGATCTTTCTGACCATACCCGCGCAGGCCAATGCCGTCGCGCAAGTGGTCCATGTCGGTCAAGTGATCGACCCAGGACTTGTCGAGTTCTTCCAAATAAATGTGGCGGAAGACGCGCAAAAGAAGCTCGGTACCAATGTCTTTCTCGCGCGTTTCGAACGCTTTCTCGGCGCGATCGAACAAGTCGTGTGCGAGCTCTTGGACGTCGGCGTGTTCGGCGATCTCATCAGGTAGTTCAATCTCGAAGTGATCTTTGAAGCCCTGGAAAATCCCGCCCCAATCCCAATCCTCCGGGGGTTTTCGCGGCGGACAAGATTCTTCGACCATCGACGCGATGATGTGATCGATCAAGTCGAGGAATCGTTCGCGTTGTTCCGTAAGTGCCAGAGGGATTGTCGTGACACACTCTTCGAAGATGTCCGCAGCTTGGTCTCTACGGCCCTCGAAGTTGATCTTCACGCCATACCGAGTGTAGAGCTGCTTCTGTATTTCCGACTCTTCGACAAAGCTCTCGACCTTCTCGAAATCCTTGCGTGTGAGCGTGCGCGGCTTGCCGTCTTTGTCGTACGGCATGATTGGATTTGCAGCGTAGGGGCCGAGCAACGCGCCAATCTCGTGCACCGTGTCTTCGACGATGCGCGCAAGCGGTTTGACTTTGCGCGTTTCGCCTGTGGATTTGCCGTCTTCGTCGATGACTTCGGGGTAATAACGACCCGCGAGCACCTGTTGACGCAAGTCGTAAACGTTCTTGCGTTGCGCGCTCATCACGTCGTCGTACTCGAGCAAGTTCTTGCGGATGTCGAAGTTGCGTTCTTCGACCTTCTTTTGCGCGTTTTCGACGCTCTTGGTGACCCACGGATGTTCGATGGGCTCATCGTCCGGCATGCCCATCTTCTCCATGAGATTCTTCACGCGATCGCCGGCGAAGATGCGCATCAAGTCGTCTTCGAGCGACAAGAAGAAACGAGACAAACCCGGATCGCCCTGACGACCAGCGCGACCACGTAGCTGGTTGTCGATGCGTCGCGATTCGTGACGCTCGGTGCCGACGATGTAAAGGCCGCCTGCTGCGCGAATTTCTTCACCTTCCGCCTGGCACTCGTTGCGGATTTGCTCGACGAGTTCTTCGAACGCCTCTGGTTCCGCTTCCGGTATGCGGTTTTGCTCTTTGAAACGCAGCTTCGCGAGCATGTCGGGGTTGCCGCCGAGCAAAATGTCGGTGCCACGACCAGCCATGTTCGTGCTGACGGTGATCGCGCCTTTGCGACCCGCTTGCGCCACGACGTACGCTTCGTTCTCGTGGTGTTTGGCATTCAAAACCGCGTGCTTGATGCCTTTTTTCGACAAAATTTTGGCAATCGCGGCGCTCTTCTCGACGCTCGTCGTACCCACGAGAATGGGTTGTCCCTTCTCGTTCTTCTCGATGATCTCGTTGACGACGGCGGTGAATTTCTCGCGTTCCGTTTTGTAAACGACGTCTTGTTCGTCGATACGAATGCAATTTTTGTTCGTCGGAATCTGTACGACGTTGAGCTTGTAGGTGGCGTGAAACTCAGCCGCTTCGGTATCGGCGGTTCCGGTCATCCCAGAGAGCTTCTTGTAGATGCGGAAAAGGTTCTGGAAGGTGATCGTCGCCATCGTGCGACTCTCTTCCTGAATCCGCACGTTTTCCTTGGCTTCGACCGCTTGATGCAGACCGTCCGACCAACGACGGCCAGCGAGAATGCGTCCGGTGAATTCGTCGACGATGAGCACCTTGCCATCACGCACCAAGTAGTTGACTTCGCGCTTGTAGAGCGAATGGGCGCGTAAGCACTGGTTCATGATGTGCAGGGTTTCGAGGTTGACGGGATCGTAAAGGTTTTTCCCTTTGATGGCCCCGATCGCATTGAGGAGCTTTTCGGCCATCTCCGTGCCGTCGTCGGTGAGCGTGACCGTGTGGCCTTTCTCATCGACGTTGTAGTGCTCTTCGTTGCGTAGACGCGGAATGATCTCGTTGATGATCCGGTATTTGTCGCTCGAACGTTCGCCTTGACCGCTGATGATGAGTGGCGTGCGGGCTTCGTCGATGAGGATCGAATCGACTTCGTCGACGATGGCGTAGTTGAGCGGGCGCTGCTGGTAATCGAGCGCCGAGAACTTCATGTTGTCGCGCAAATAGTCGAAGCCAAATTCGTTGTTCTGCCCGTACGTGATGTCGCAACGGTACGCTTCGTGTTTGTCCGTGTCGTTCTGCTGGTTGATGACGCAGCCCGTGGTCAAACCCAGTGCACTGTAGAGTTTGCCCATCCATTCGGAGTCACGTTTGGCCAAGTAGTCGTTGACCGTGATGACGTGAACGCCTTTGCCTTCGAGTGCATTCAGGTAACAAGCGAGCGTCGCGACGAGGGTTTTCCCTTCGCCCGTACGCATCTCGGCGATGCTTCCTTGATGAAGCACCATGCCGCCAATGAGCTGCACGTCGTAGTGCCGCATGCGCAACGTTCGTAGCGATGCTTCACGACAAACTGCGAACGCTGGAATCAGCAAATCGTCCAGTGTGGCGCCGTTGTCGAGCTTCGTTTTGAACTCAGCCGTTTTCGCTTGAAGCTCTGCATCCGAGAGCTTCTTCATGTCTTTTTCGAGCGCCCCAATGGCTTCGACCCTTGGACGCAACCGACGTACGGCACGGTCGTGCGAGGTGCCGAAGAGTTTCTTCATCGCCCAGGTGAGCATCGTTTCTTCGCCTTGATTCCGTTCGGGTTCGACTGGCCCCGATCTCATGCGGCCTTTTAGGGCGCGGAGCCTGGCGAACGTAGTCTGAGAGGCAAGATCGTGCAACGAAACCGTAGAAGAGCCCCAAGCATTCCCCGTTTTGTTGAAGTTTTGGCAGACGCCCAAGGGGCTGCTAGCATCCGGCCCGCACGCACGAGTGGCGAAATTGGCATACGCACTGGATTTAGGTTCCAGCGCCGAAAGGCATGGGGGTTCAAGTCCCCCCTCGTGCACCAAGTTGGACGCAAGTCCACTTTTTCAAAAGTGGTTGGCACCTTTTGAAAAGTGGTTCACCAGAAAAGTGGTTGGCACCTTTCGCGGAAAGAAATGTGCGCCGAAAACTTGACCGCCAGAGGTGGTTTGGATCCTCTCCTAACCATGCTCAACGTGCTCGCTCGACTGCGCCATGGTTTTTACCAGCGTTTATGCGGCCTGCTCTGCGCTGTCATTCTCGTCGTTGGCTTGTTCGGGTGCAGCCCACCGACCATCACCCTCGATCTATTGACGTCGCTCAATGCACGCGCCCGTGTTCAACATTCATGCCATCGGGTTTACGGCTCATATGGGCAATTGCACTATGGTGTCCAGAAGGGCGACCAAAATCAAATCATCACGGAGGACACGCCGGAACGGATCATTGACGCGGTCAAAACGGCCGATGTGATCACCCTCTACGCGCCCGAAAGTCCAGCGTGTAGCACGAAATCGCGCGTGCACTTTGGAGTGTTTTGGACGCGAGCATCGCCGACGCATGAATTGCCAGAGCTGTACATTACACCGACGATGCGAGAAGCGTTGGAATCGAGTTTGACGCAAGCATTCCGTGCTGAGCCGGGTTCAATCAATAAGGAGTTTTTTGGCCAGTTGACGACATGGCGCGATCCCAGGCTCACCATGCAGCAAGCGGAGACCATCACGCACACCTTGCGGCAGGCGTTGCGCGGACATGTCAACGAATTGCTCAAATACGGCCCGCTTGGCCCCGACTTTGCGGAAGCACACGGGCAACTGCCGAAGACGACGACGACGGTCGAACCGATCGATACGCCGCTCGCGCAGGGCGTGGGTGGGG
>JANORL010001520.1:0-11567 GCA_031415295.1 Polyangiaceae bacterium
CGCCAGCGCCAAGCGCCGCAGGAGGTGCCGAAAGTTCGGCCTCGATAACCGGATGGAGCAAAGCATCTTCAAGTCTTGCGCAAGCAACGCGATACAATAAAAGGATCCATTGCCAAATATTTCCGAGTCTTCGAAGAATTGGCCGATCCAGACGTTGCCGTCTTGGAACGGGTTCGAGAGTTGCGCGGTGAATTGCAGACGGTCGAAACGGAAATCACAAAACTTGAAGCGCGCACCATGCCGATTGAGCAAAAAATCAATCCCGAACGCGTTCGGTACTATTTGGAAAAGCTTCGAGGACGAATGACGGAGCAATCGAATTACCAGCGCGCCATTTTTCAGGAACTCAAGCGCACGCACGATTTGAATGTGCGGCTCTCACCAACGGGTAACGAGATAACGGTGTCGGTCGCGTTACCCCGCGACAAGATGCTGGGAGACGAAGCCAGCGAGAAACGACTCGCGTCCGTACTCGCCACGTCCGCGGATCCACAGGGTCGTCAAATTTTGCGAGATGATAACGGATCCAAGACTCCATTCGCGGCGTGGTCGATGTCAATGCCGAACTTCGCCAGGGTTTTGCGTGCTTCTTCGGCCCACTTGGAGCCATGGGCCACGATGTGGTGGGTCTCGTCGGTTGCAAGTTTTACGAGAGGCTTTCCCAGGTCGGTAGCCTCCTTGAACATCGCACGTTCCAAACGCCGAGAATGGTACCGCGACAGGTTCTTCAGCAGGTTGCCCACCCGCACGGCCCCACCGGCGCCACCCGCCGCGCCCGGAATAAAGATCGGGATGTTTTTCAATCGCGACACCGCCGCCGTCATCGCCTTCGTCCCTTTGCTGACCGCCGAAGCGAGAAACTTCGCCCCGCCGAGCGGGCCGAGGGCCACTTCCATCGCGGCGAATTCGATGAGCATCACGCCCACATCAATGGCGAACAGTTTCGCCTCCACCTCGAATTCGCCCTGGTCAAAACCTTCGGTAAAACCCCGCCCAGAAATACATTCGAGCTCGAAATCGTCGTACTCGGGCGGCGCCTCGATGGCGTTCAACTGAGCCGCCACCCGCTGCTGAACATCGTCGAGCGTACCCGGCTCCTTCAAAAACAAGCGCTTCAAGGACCACTTGCTTTCGTCGGTCACCCGCTTCAGGTCCGCTTCGGCTTGCGTCAAAGCCTTTGCGGTCTTGTGGGCATACTCGTACGATTCTTGATAGGCAATGAGGCGGCGAAAGAGCGAAATGCTGTCTGCCGTCGTTGGCGCCATCCGCGGCAGCTTGCCGCAAAACAGGCCGCTGCGAATGGGAAGACTCTCGGTTTGACCTAACAGGTTTTTCGCGGCCGGTGAACTTTGCACAATGGCTGTGGGCTCAGTCGAAGGGGTCAACCATCGCAGCACCTCGGGATCGGTCGGCCTTGGAATACGCGAGCACCACGCGTCCGTGCGGCTCACTGGAATCAGGCGCAAACTTTCAATGGGGGCGCTCTCCACGTACTTGTAGATGAATCCACCGTCTCGTATTGCCCCAGCAAATCCCCACCGATTTTTGCTGTAGATGACATCTTTGTCGTTGATAAACATGAAATACTTGCCGACGTCGCCCGTGTCGGTCGTATCGGTGGTGTCGTCGTCGCCTTCCGGGTTTGGCGGCTCCCAACAAACCTCGCGCACTTGGGCCTGGGGAAGGTGTATCGGCGGCAATGTCGACGACCCACCCACGACCGAGCACGCGCTGAGCAAGGTCACGAAGGCGAGAATGACCGGGGCCACGTTGCGGCGAAACTGTAGGCCAAACGCTGCGGCTAGCGCGAACAGAACGGCAAACAGAATAAGCATGGAGGCAGCATCGCCGAAGTCGTATCAAGGTGTCAAGGGTCGCACCGGCGCCTAGGAAAAATAGCCCCGCAATTTCGCAATTGACGCGTTTACGCCGTCCTGGGTTATCCAATCCAGCGATCTCGCAAGCGTCCACATGGCGCAAGCATTGCCGACCACGTGACAAACGAATTTCGCGTGACGTAGCAGCCGCCACCAGCAAAAAGAGCTAGCCACTTTTTCCAAACGCCCCCGATACTGCGGCGCGCTACTTGAACGGCGGCGGGACCCGCCCTCCGAAAAAAAAGAGCCAACCACTTTTGGCCACAACTCACAATGAGATCACGAGGGCGCGAGGCAAGCTCACCACGTTCGTCGTGGAGTTGACGCTTCCGGTTAGCTTTGTTTCCCGATGATAGATCTGCTCTTCGTTTACTCCGGATCTCCTTCAACATCGGCTTCCGCGGGGAAGAGCCGATGACCCTCGAATATGGTGATCACCTGAACCTCCTTCTCGCGAATCCGGTACACGATTCGGTACGTCCTCACGCCCACCTCGCGGAGATCCTCTCTACCGAACTCCGGCACGACACGACTCGCATGGGGCAATAGCGAGGCCTTTTCCGCCCGCACAAGCAGCTTTTCGATCCAGCGCGCCGCGGCCGCAGGGTTGTCCGCCGCGATGTAGTCATGGATGGCCTCCAGGTCGGCCTCTGCCCGTCGCGACCATTGAAGTCGGTAGGAGCGGGGTTTCTCGACGGCCTCGGCCTGGACAGTCCGCTTGACACGCCGGGAGCTACTCATCCGCTTTGCTTCGCGTTGGAGCGAGCTCGCATCCGCTCTGCCACCTCGTCGTGGTCGCGGAGCAACCCCGCATCGGCGTCGGCCAACCCCTCCTGCACGGCTGCGACAAAGCGGGCTCGCTCGCTGAGTCGGTCGAACTCCGCGGGCGACAGAAGTACACCCGCCGCCTTGCCGTTCTGGGTGATGATGATCGGCTGGCCCGTCGCCGTGACACGGCGAAGACACTCGGCCGCTTGGGCCTTGAACTCGCTGACCGGAACGATGTCTTCGGAAACTCGAATCGCGCGCATGTTCACCTGCCGGTCCGAATATAGACCGATAACGGTTCGGGTCAAGCGCACGCGGGACGAAAGACAGAAGACAGAAGACGGCAGACGAAAGACGGGGTCTTTAATCTTCCACATGGCGCAAACATCGCCGATCATGTGACAAACCGCGTTGTGCGAGAACGTTTGTCCTCGACAAATGTCCATGCAACGCGCGCGTCGACGCCAACTTCCCACCACGAGCGCGATCGCCACGCTACGAAGGCATGCGGACCCATGGCGGGTGTCGGCGTCGCCCCAAAGACGAAGCCTGCGCCGATCCCCACGACGAACGAACCGTTTTTCCATGCAAGGTTCGTGGGGGCCGAAAGTTTGTCGTTGACAATGACGGATGCAGGTTTGACCTCGACCGTTGAAGGTTCCGATGCCTCGCGTGGCTCTTCAGGATCCAGCTGTTTTGAAGGCTCTTCCTTGGGTTTGACCGGACGCAACTCGATCTTGATCGACAACTGGCCACCGTTCGGCGCGTCGATCGTCACGGAGTCATCGACGCGCTTCATGCGCGCGAGCGCGCTGCCTTGGCTGCCGTCTTTGCAGTTTCCTTGGCCGTTTTCACGAGTTCACGCCGAACCTTCACGATTTCAATCGCGGGCAATTTGCGGATAAGCTCTGCCACTTGATCGCGATCGTCATCCGCGGGCGATACCAGCAAGTAAAACGGTGGCAACGCCAAACCCTTGGCTAAACGCGAGATGGTTTGGATTGTAATTGCAGCCAAACCATGTTCGATACTGGAAAGGTGCCCTTTGGAGACATGAGCGGCATCCGCGAGGTCTCCGGGCGACATGTTCCGCTCGAGCCGCAATTCGCGCAAACGCGCTCCAAGCTTTGCGGTCTGCGCATCAGGTTCAGTTCGTCGGGGCATTATCGATGATCCTCTCAACTATCATTTCTTCCGAGCCGCACGTTGATACGCGGCGCGACATCGTCGTTTGTCCGTCTGGACAAGTTCGTCTGGACGACGCGACTTTTACCACAAGCGCCAGGAAAACCCAAGGCTTCTTGGGGTTTGTCTGCGAAGGCGTGTTGAACGATCCTGCACAACGAACGAGCAAAGCGGGTTCGACTTCCGTTGCTGGTCCGTGCTTCAACTTCACGGTACACCCTGTGCGCCGTACAACATGTTCACGCACCCGACCACAGCGCGTCAACTCGCCATTGGCGGCATGGTCGACGTCAATGCCGAATTTGTCCAAGACCTCGCGGCACTTTATAGCGAACGGCCGGTTGCTCGTATGCGCCACGATGTGGTGGGTCTCGTCGGTTGCAAGTTTCACGAGAGGTTTTCCCGCCAATCGGGCCTCCTCGAACATGGCCGCTTCCAAACGCCGAGAATGGTACCGCGACAAAGACTTGAGCAAGGAGCCTATTTTGATGACCCCGCCGAGTTGCGACGGAAAAGCGAACCCGAATTACCCACCCAAAACACCACGCGAACATTTTTTGCAATCATTTTGGCCTGTCGACGCGTGTTCGTGTACAGTGCTCGCAACTCAAAACCGAATCCATTTCATGCGTCTTCCCAATCACGTGTCCCGTCCAAGCCAAATGAAATTTTGTTTTCTTGCTCTGTTTTGCATCGGTTGTTCCCCCGATGGTGCGAAAATTCCAATTGAAGCAATCCCCGTCAACAGTGCTAACACGAGTCTCCCGGTTTCGTCGACATCCTCGAACGCGTCGACACCCATAACGCCTGCTGGATCCACCGCTCCAACCACGAGCGCAGCTACGTCGGTCGTTGATTCGCCCATACCTGTCGCGAAGAGTCCCGAAGCAACGCCAAAAAGTATTGGCAATTTGAACCCTCTGAGACCCCAAACGGAATGCGAGGCATACATGGCCCGACAGAAGAAAAACCCTACACGTGGTTGCCCGTGCTCCTGCAAAGAGAATGGTTCGCTCACGTGCGCGCCGTGTGTGAGGCGTAATGGCCCGGACTCTCTCGATGAACTCTTGGCCAAATAGCCATCGAAAAGTCGCTAATGATCACCCTGCCCCTCGTCGAAGCCCGAATCGAAATGACTACAACGACGAACCCCAGCCTGGAAAAGAGCCTGACACCTTCGTCCCAGGGAAAAGTGCCTGGCACCTTCGTCCTGCAGCACCTCGGTCCAAAGTGTTTCGTTTGCGGGCTAGTCGAAAGAACCTCTACTCTCGGATTGCATCGTAGACCCGTTACTGGCATGCTGGGCGCATGAGTTCCGCTGCGCTCGTCGTCGACCCTGCGTTTCCCGGCATCGAACCAGCCATACTGGAGGCGTATCGCCTGGCGCCGGACAACGTGGTTGCGGAGATCCTCGACGGCGCGTTGTCACTGATGCCGCGACCCCGGCCCCGACAAACCAAAACCATTGCGCGATTCACGGGCGCGCTTGGTGGCTTTCATGATCCGGACGAAGGCGAAGCTGGTGGATGGGTGGTGCTCATCGAGCCGGAGCTGCACTTGGGGTCGCGCCCAGACATCATCGATCCGGATCTAGCAGGCTGGCGGCGTGAGCATTTGCCCGAGGAGCCTGCCGAGGCTGCGATTCGCATTGCGCCCGATTGGGTGTGCGAAATTCTATCGGACCGCACCGAAGCGACTGATCGAGGGCCGAAGCGACGAATCTATCGTCAGGCCGGGGTCAGTCACTTGTGGTTGTGCGACCCTCGAATTCAAACGCTCGAGGTGTATCGTTTGGAAGGCGGACGGTGGCTGGAACTCGATACGTTCGAAGGCAATGTGAAAATTCGCGTTGAGCCATTCGAAGCGATTGAACTCGACCTCGAGCGTATCTGGCGGTGGTAAAAGGATTTGGTTACGACGACGGTCTCAAGTCCTGGATTTGTCGATATTTTGAAACCAACTGCAGCACGTCGTCGAGTGGTAATGGTGGTGCTTCGTGTCCGTCGCGCCCCGTTTGGCCCTTCGACATACACAATGCATTCAGAATGGCTTCTTCAGTCATTTCGACGGTCGCTTGGTAGATTGGATCGAGCGCGCTATCGAGCAACACGCGCAATTCGGCCATCATCGTCGGACTGGTGCGCGGGACGAGGTTTGCCGTCGAAAACGCCACGACGATTTCCCCTGAACCATGCGCGGCATACGATCCAACTCGGCCAATACCGAGCGCTGCGCGTTTGGCAATACGAACCAATTGTGCCGATATCACCGGCGCGTCCGTGGCCACCACCGCAATGATGCTACCATACGCGCGCCTTCGTTGTTGCCCCGGATCGTACTTCGGCGCCAAGTGTGCGCCAATCGGCATACCGTCGACGCGAAAATCGCGCATTTTGCCGAAATTCGACAACACGAGCACCCCTACGGTAAACCTCATGTTTTGGAACATCACTTGACGCGACGACGTGCCAATACCGCCAGCAAAATCGCACGTAATCATGCCCGTTCCCGCCCCGACGCTGCCTTCCTCGACGGGTCCCGACGTTGCCGCGTCGAGCGCATTGTACACGTCTTGTTTCGTGGGCGCTCCCATATTGACATCGCTCAGCCATGAATCATCGCATTCCCCGACCACCGGAATGATGACGTCGTGTTCGCCCCCAATACCCGGGAATTGTTCGAGCATGTAATGAATGGTCGCGTCCGAAACCCGACCTACGCTCATGGTATTCGTCAGCAATATCGGCGTTTCGACCAGACCCCATTCGACGATTTGCGTGAGTCCAGACACTTCGCCCGCTCCATTCAGGACGAATGCCCCGGCTGGAACGCGCTCCATGAATACGTTGCCAGCTCGCGGAAGAATGGCCGTCACTCCCGTACGGGCAATGCCTCCTTGGTCGTGGGCCAACGTGGTATGGCCAATCCGAACCCCACTCACGTCCGTGATAGCATTTAATGGTCCGGTCGGATAATCCCCCAGATTGATTCCTAAATCGCGCAACCGCGCGCGTGGTGTTGTCATTGTTGCGTTTTCCCTTTCTGCAATTGAAGCCTGGGCGCTTGTTTGAATCGAAAACGCCGTAACGCTGGTGCAAGAATCTCGCCAATCAACGTGGTGTAGTCCATGCCGATTGCCTGGGTCATCATGCACAGATCGCTCCACTTGGGCGTCAATCCCGGTAAAGGATTACATTCGATGAAGTTGACCACGCCTCGAGCGTCCAAACGTACGTCGATCCGGGCGATGTCGCGACAACCGAGCGCGATGAACGCGCCTTTGGCCACTTTTTCGATTTGTTGCAACAATGCAGCATCGACGTTTGCGGGCACCTCATAATGCACTTCGTCGTTATAATTCAGCTTGTGGTCGAACGTGTAAATGGGATGGTGCAAATCCGCGCGAAAGACGATCTCCATGGGCGGCAGAACCCGAATCTCGTGTTCGCCCAGCAAAGCGACCGTAAACTCGCGACCTGGAAGAAACTCCTCGACGATCACGCCATCGGAGTATCGTTCACCAAGCGCATTCGCGGCATCGCGCAACTGGGTTTCGTTTTCCGCGACGCTTTTGGCCAAAACACCTTTGGAACTGCCTTCGGCAATGGGTTTGACGACGACGGGATATCTGAGGTCGTGAGCGATCTTATCCTCACCAGAGCGCAAGACAAACCAATTTGGCGTGGGAACGCCCGCTTGTCTGACAATACGCTTGGCCAAGCCTTTGTCGAGCGTGAGCACCATCGTGGTCGGGTCCGAGCCTGTATACGGAATCTCGCAAAGATCGAGTAATGCCGGCACCTGAGATTCTCGACTACGGCCGCGTAAACCTTCGGCGATGTTGAACACGACATCGATAAAACCGGGGCGAATCATGCTGGGCAATTCCGGCGTCGCTTCCAACGGGACCACTTCGTGCCCGAACGATCGAATGGCTTCGGTTATCGCGACGATGGTGGTTGGTGAATCGAATTCAGCTTCTTCGTCGTTTTTGCCGCCATACGCCGGCTTGATGCGCTTGATGTTGAAGATGAGGCCTACACGAATGGGGGCTGGACCCGAACGTGACCATGGTTTGTCCGCGCTATGCAGGCGAATTTGCGCCGTGGCCATGATGCGTGAAACCACCGCCTCCAGCGAAACACCACGCGCCGAAAGACTCGCCAACATCGGCGACGACTCGTCCCACGACGCCAGCGGATCGACCGAAACAATCTCGGTTTGTCCCATTTTATCGACAAATAACTCGAAAAGTGCCCAGCCGGCAAGGCCCAACGCCGCTGCTGCTGCATCGACAGCGGCGGCCACTCGTACGGCAACTTCAGGCGCGCACACAAATGGTTCGAATGACGTGGATGATGCAGACGAATACGTCACGCTGCCCAGGGGCTCGTTTGGCAGCCGCGATCCAGCTATCCCAGCCATCCATGCCACGAACACGCGGACACTGCCATTCGGCAAATCTTCGGTCGTACCTGCAAGTCCAGCCTGGACAAGGAGCGCTCGACGACTGTCGTCATCGAGTGCCCGGTTTGTCGCAAGCGACGATGTGCCAATGCTGGGAAGCCCCAGTTCGTCAAGCAACGCGAGGGCAAACCTGCCCCGTTCACGCGAAACCGACGGTTGGATCGCCATGGGCCAGACCACATCAGGCATCGCCGCTTCGAGCTTGTTGACACAACGTTGTAACGACGACGTCATCACGACGATTTCCACGTCGTGATGCAAGCGCAACAAAGCGTCCTGCAATGCAGCAAAGCCCGACGATGTCCGGGTCTCGTCAGTGACGGAACGGTCGACGATGCGTAGGAGCGTGACGCGCACGTTACACGCTCCCTCGTCGTTCGGGGCTACCCCGATTCGATATGGCAAACATGCCGTCTTCGTAGCTGAAAAACCCGACGATGTCGACCACTTTGACAATCAAGCCCGAGGCATTGCCGAAAACACGAAGGCAACAAACGTGAGCGAACTTCGATGACTGAACATCGGATGTTTTTGTTGATTCGTGCGCTGGGCGCAGTGCCCATCGCGATGCCCGAACCATCCTACAAGCGCACCTCGCACGCGAAGGCAAGTTTTCGCCCCACACGTATGTACCCGTACGTATAAAAGGTTTGGCCGGTAGCTATCATTGAGACAAGCGGCGCACGTTTCCGACTCAATGTACCTAGTACATTTTAACACGACAAAGAAAGCTGTTTCTCGACGTAGTGTTTGTCTGATTCTTTGCTAGGGTCGGCGCCGCTGCGGAGAGGTCCGCTGGAGAAAACATGTCCACACACACATGGAATTTTGCGCGTATCGGTGGGTTTGACCAGGTAGAGATCAAGAGCGGAGAAGACTTGGTTCACCTCCGTGAACTCGACCAAAAATTATGGGTGGCGCTTGCTTGTCCTGTAAAAGGTCTCGAGTTCGATGAGCGTACACTTGCGCTGATCGACACGGATAAAGACGGCCGGATTCGGGCCAATGAGTTGATTGCGGCAGCCGAGTGGGCTGGCTCGATGGTCAACGATCTCAACGTATTTACAAAAGGTCGTGAGTCGTTGCCTCTGGCGGCCATCACCGACAGCCATGACGAAGGCAAGCGTTTCCGTGCGTCGATGAAGGCGATTCTCAAGGCCATCGGCAAAGGTGATGCCAAGGGGATCAGCGTCGCTGACACGCAAAATGCGCTTGAAGCGTTCAACAAACGTCCAGCCAACGGCGACGGCATTGTCACGGTTGCTTCGTCAACGGACCCCATCACGCAACAGCTTATTGCGGACATCATCGCCTGTACGACGCCGGCGAAAGACAACAGTGGCGAGCTTGGGGTCACCGAGGAGAGTGCTGTATCCTTTCTCGCAGAGGTTGCCGCGTTTGCTGATTGGCTCGCGCAAGGTGACGTTGAAGCAAAAGCGCAGCCTTTCGCGGGAGTCGTTGATGCGTACGCTGCTGTTTCGGCTGTACGTAGCAAAGTTGACGATTTTTTCGCGCGAACTCGAGTTGCTGCTTTCGATGCGCGCGCAGCGGGCGTCGTCAATCGGGCGGAAACCGATTACGTGACGATTGCCTCGAAAAACCTCGACGCGGCCGTGACCGAATTGGAGCAGTTCCCGCTCGCTCAGGTCACGCCGGATGCATCTTTGCCGCTCGAAAAGGGTGTCAATCCTGCGTGGCGTGCCCGTATTGCGACCTTGCGTGACAAAGCCATCAAGCCGGCGATTGGCGACAAGATTTCGCTCAGCGAAGCCGAATGGCTCGTCGTACAAAACAAACTCGACGCTCATCATGTGTGGGTTTCCTCCAAAAAAGGTGTTTCTGTCGAGAAGCTTGGTGCTGCGCGTGTAAAAGAGCTCGCCGCTTTGAATGCCAAGGAACGTCTCGACAAGCTCTATGCCGACGAAAAAGAAGCTGCGCCGCTTGCTGCCGCCATCGAGTCGGTGGAGCGTCTTACTCGTTACGTGCGTGACCTCATGCCACTGGCGAAAAATTTCGTCTCGTTCCGCGATTTTTATGCGAAAAAAACGCCGGGCACGTTCCAAATTGGCACGCTCTATTTGGACCAGCGTTCCTGTGACCTATGCGTTCCCGTTGCCGACGCGGGCCGTCATGGGAGTATGGCGCCGCGCAGCAATATTTTCCTCGTATATTGCGATATCAAGAACGCCAAAGGCGAGACCGCATCGATTGCTGCAGCCATGACCAATGGCGACGTCGATAACCTCATGGTCGGCCGAAACGGCGTTTTTTACGACCGCAAGGGTATGGACTGGGACGCGACCGTCACGAAAATCATCGATAACCCGATCAGCATTCCGCAAGCTTTCTGGACGCCGTACAAGAAAGTGCTCCGGTTTATCGAAGAGACAATCGCCAAGAGGGCGGCCGCTGCGGAGGCCAGCGCCGACGCCAAAACCACCGCAGCATCCACGGCGATGACGACGGCGGCTGTCGATGGCAAAGCTCCGGCACCACCACCACCACCCGCACCCGCACCCGCATCGAAAATCGATGTTGGGACCGTAGCTGCCTTGGGCGTCGCCGTTGGTGGCATCACTGCGGCATTTGGCGTGATCATGGGCGCTTTTTTTGGTCTGGGCATGTGGATGCCGCTCGGTTTGTTGGGCCTGATGCTGGCCATCTCCGGTCCGTCCATGGCCGTGGCGTGGCTCAAGTTGCGCAAGCGAAACCTTGGCCCTTTGCTCGACGCCAACGGCTGGGCTATTAATGCCAATGCCACGCTCAACGTGCCTTTTGGCGGGTCCTTGACGCAAGTCGCGAAGCTCCCGGCAGGCGCCCATCGCACGCTCGACGATCCGTTTGCCGAGAAAAAGAGCCCCTGGCGTTTTTATCTCGTCCTTGCGCTCCTCGCCATTGGTGCTGTTTGCTGGTACCTCGGGAAGTTCGACGGATGGCTCCCCAATGCCGCCCGAAGCACATCGATTCTAGGCGTGAATGCCCCGGCATACGTTGCGCCTCCGCCCGCGCCCTAGTTGAATCCAAGCCTGGATTTGAACGCTCGCTTCGCGCGCGTGGGACGCGCGCTGCGCGAGGCCAGTCACGATGGGGGGCTCGCAGGCGGCTCTTTAAGTCTTTTGGTCAAAGCCCAAAAGACGAGCCGGCTGCTCCGCCCCCCATACCCCCCGCAATTTGCCAGTTTGAATGCGGGTCTTGATTTGAACGCTCGCTTCGCGCGCGTGGGACGCGCGCTGCGCGAGGCCAGTCACGATGGGGGGCTCGCAGGCGGCT
>JANORL010001521.1:0-1898 GCA_031415295.1 Polyangiaceae bacterium
GAAAGCTGCGTTCGATGCGCTCGTCGTTGCCGTGATGGCGAAAGCGTCGGTGTCGGAATTCGGAGGGAACGGCGGTTCGGACAAGCGCACGTGGACGTCGAGTCCCGAAGGACAAGGCGCAAGCCTTTCGTTTTTCGAATCCGTCGTGCGGCAAATGGTCATTGCCGGCGCGTTTCAATCGGGCGATGTCAGCGGCAACCTGAAGGATCCGAACGGTTCGCGTTATGGGATTCCGAACGGGAAAAACGTCGGCGCGCCCGATTCGTTGATGCTGCAATTGACAGCGGGAACGTTCATGTTCCTGTCGAATCCGCTGCGTACCGTCGGCGCACTGGGCAAGAAAATCGCCCAAGCGGCACGACAAAAAGGCGTGTTGATCTTCGCCGACGTGAAACTATTTCCGAAGGTGATAGCGGAAAAACTCATTGTGAAGTATGGGGAGTCGATGGCGCCGTCGTTGCACTTGGCGCAGACGATCTTGCCGTATTCGCGGGCTAGTATGTTTACGCAGGGATGGGCTTACCTCTACCAAGCGCATAAGATCTTGGAAAAAGCCATGTGGAAGAAGGCCTTCGGTAGAGAGGACTTTGAAGACTTGCCGGCCATCATTCTCAAGGATTGGGAGCATAAGGAGATTACGGCGGAATTGAAGAGAGCCCAGGAAGATTGGATCAGTCATCAATTGAAAACGAAACAAAAACCAGACATAACACCGAAGGGACTGTGGGAAATTTACCAAGACGCATACAAGCACAAGCCGGAATGGCTTCGGGCGATCAAGCACTACTTCGAGTAATTTACCGCGATCCAGCAAAACTGACATGAAAACAAAAGTTCACATCAAGTTCGATGCAGAAGGTATTCCTGGTGATGCATCGGCCATTCTTGGTCCCGCCGGTTGTAGTTTGGATGGTGCCGATATCCATGACCGTACGCTCTTTGACGTTCGACGCGTCACCGTACGACTGGAACTGGACGAAGGGGATGAACGTGTCGCCAAGGTGTTTTCCCTGCTCAAGCAATATGGTATCGAATCGAAATCGTACGACTACATCGAATACTCCGACGAGGATAGACAGAACGCACGGTTGTTGTGGATGACGCGCGGTGTCGAAAACGTCTCCGCAGGTGACATGGACGGCACGAAGTACGACAGGACAGAAGCATGCGTCAACTGCGGTGCGGGAGCTCGGCAAACGTCGGCGCTTTACATCGATGGCGACGATGGTCCCGCCATGGTCCGAAAACATCGGGCCATCGGTACCTGGGATGGCGACATCCTCGTCGATGGCGGAATGGTCAAAAAGCTGAAAGACGCCGGCGTGACGGGAATCTCGTTTGGCGAAGTTCGAGCCCGCCTGAAAAACAAGAAATGGAGCATGGTCGCTCGTGAGCAAATTCTCATAACGCATGCCATGCCGCCCATGCGTGCCGAGCTTACCGTCGACGATCAGAAGAATATGTGCAAGGTTTGTCAGCGAGGCGGCCGCATGAGCCTCCCAGAAAAGCTCTATCGGGCCGAAGACCTCGTCGGCATGCAGGACTTCAACCTGACCTGGGAATGGTTTGGCGAGTTTTGGCCCAAGCCTAAAGAAAAAAACCGCCACGCGAAGTATCCGCATCCTTATGTGTTCGTCACGCCCAAAGTGATGAACATCTTCCGCGAAGCAGGCGTGACGACGTTCGAATGGACGCCCGTGTCCATTGATGAATAGCCCGTCCATCGATGCACGTAGCGCGGAACAGCTCGCAACACCAAAAGCATTACACCGTGGGGCACCACGACGCGAACGTACGATCACGATGCCGTCATTTCGACGGAGCCGGGGCCATCGGGCATAACGAACATCACGACAAAGGTGCAAGCGGATCCCGTTGGTCGCGCGATAACAGTGACC
>JANORL010001522.1:0-7870 GCA_031415295.1 Polyangiaceae bacterium
GCCGGTGATCTTCGAGATCCCGAAATCGAGCACCTTCACACATGGAACGCCATCCGGTGTAACCGTGAGAAAAAGGTTTGCCGGTTTCAGATCGCGATGAATGATCCCCGCAGCGTGCGCTTCAGCGAGTGCTTCGAGTGCTTGGAGCACGTAGAAAATCGCGGTCTCGAGTGCGAGCGCTCCGTATTGCTTGATCGCTGCGCCAAGGTCGTACCCATCAAGGTACTCCATGACCATGTACGGCGCGCCGTCGTCGAGTTTGCCCACGTCGTGCACGCGTGCAACATGTTCGGTTTTCAAGCGTGATGCGGCACGAGCTTCACGCAGAAAGCGTTCTACGGCTTCTGCGTTGGACAATGCGTTCGGCAGGAGAAACTTGAGCGCGCGAGGTTCGAGCAGTTCGATGTGTGTTGCGGCAACGACGATACCCATGCCGCCCACGCCGAGGACGCGATCGACGCGGTACTTTCCGGCGACGATCTCCCCAGGTTTGACGGGTGGCGTAGACGCGTTCATGTGGCGAGCTGCTGCAACATCCGTTAGGCGAAAGAAGAACAAAGCGTCGCACGATGCGCCGCGTGGCACATGGTACGTGAGTTCGTTTTGGGATCCAAGCGTGATTTGTTTTCAAAAAGTTGTTGGGAAGTGGTAGGCCGGTGTACGGTTGTGGAAGCAAGGTGATTGAATCATGGGACATCGTGCGAATTTCGTGCTTGTCAAAGATGGCCAAGCCAATGCATTTTACGACAGTTGGGCCGCTCTTGGTTGCACGTTGAGCCTCGAAGAAGGCGCCAAAAAGCTGGAAACATCCGTTCCGAAATTGTACGAATCCACCGACGAACTTCTGGGTTGGGAATTCGCCGAAGCGGGGTTCCTCATCGACTACGACGAACGTATTTGTATTGCTTTTGGTATTCCCGACATCGACATGAGTGACATTCCGGACGAATGCCGAGACGATATTCAAGCAACGCTTGACGCTTTCGATGCTGGGTGGCGCGATTTCGTGTTTTTCATCGAGCACGGCTGGCGTGGTTTTACGATGATCTGGGATAGGCGGGGTGTGGATGCTTTTGCCGTGCACCTCGAGCGTCGCGCGATAACGTCGATCAAAACGGCCAAACCTTCACACCCGAAATACATGGCGAAGGCTAAACCCGAAGTGGTGGTGGTGCCAGAAGTGGGCGCCAAACGAAAGACGAAAAAAGCCGCGCCGTAACGACGTCGTCAACGGCGCGTATTCATTACTTCGCGCCGCACGTCGTGCCCGCGCTTTTCACGGCTTTCTTTACGTCGTCCCCACCAGTCTCGAGGAATGATTGGAGTTTCTCTTTGCCGTGTTTCTTTTCCAACGCGCCATACGTGCATTTACAAACGGCTTCCGTTTGTTTTTCCCCACATCCCTGTAAGAAGGCCACTTTGCCTAACTCGGAGAGTTCTTTCGAGCAAGCTGCCTTCATTTCGCCTTGGGCCTTCGCGGCGTCCTCTTCGGTGGCGTTCAACAGACCCTTGCTGTCGAAAAAATTGAAGGAACATTCGCAAAATGGCATCAACATCGGCGACTTCGCGCAATTTTTGACGAAACTGCCTTTGATCACTGATTTCGGCAATTTGCTGCCGCATTTTTCGGCCAATGTCCCCATCGCCTTTTTCGTATTGGGATTCTCGATGTCTTTACGTTCTTCGGCGGTTGTCGATTTCGTGATCGTATCCCATGAGCAAGAACAATAGTCCTTTAGCTCGGGGGTTTCCACACATTCAGTCATGAACGATTTGTGTTCGGCTTCAGTCGCCGCGCTCGAGCTGCCGGCGCCCGAAGCTTGCTCGGAATCGGACGCGGTGTTCTTATCGTTGGGTGGAGGTGTCGACCCACCACATGCAACGAGAGCAAACGCGAGAACCAGCGGAATTGTTCGAGGGAGCAAATGCATCACTGCCCCTTCGCAGATCGCTGTGCGCGCTGCAAGAGAAAAAATGCGAGCGATGCTCGCGCTTGACATGCGTTTCGCATCAGTGGTATCGCATGCTTTGTACAAAACTTGCAACAACTCGAGAAGGTTCTGGGTGCATATCATGAACGACCGCCAATGTAATATTCATCTTGTCAGCTTGTTGAGCGCATTCTCATTGCTTGTCGCGTGTGACGCCGAGCCCCCCACGAGCTCAAGCACTTCAGGCTCGTCAAGCAGCTCATCATCCGCATCTTCTAGCGGGGAAAGCTCGTCGTCATCATCATCGTCGTCGAGTTCAACCGGCTCGTCGTCATCGAGTTCAACCAGCTCGTCGTCATCGAGTTCAACCGGCTCGTCGTCATCGAGTTCAACCGGCTCGTCGTCATCGAGTTCAACCGGCTCGTCATCGGGCGCAGGCGGAAGCGGAGGCGCGGGTCCGGGAATGGCGATTTTCGTTCAAAACCCTGGCTTTGAAGCGAATCCGGTCGCGGATGGGACGTATACAGATAAAATCATACCCACCGGATGGATCAAATACGATCCGAATAATATCATTGGCCAAAACTACAACACTCTCGGCATTCTCAATCCGACGGGAACCGTGCTTTACCCTGGTGGTGCTGCCGAAGGCAAGAACGTGGCCCTGGTGTTTTTATGGCGCATGCAAACAGACGGTTTGCCCGCGGGTATTTCTCAACAACTCGGCGCGACGCTGCAAGTCAAGACGTCATACATTCTGCGTGTAAAGATTGGAAATATCGCGCCGATCATGGGAAGCGCTTGGGATTTGACCGGCTTTCCTGGCTACCGCGTCGAGCTTCTCGCGGGCAATACAGTGCTCGCGCAGGACAACAATACATTGCTCCCCAACGAAGGAGCGTTTTTGGATAGCGAAGTATCCTTTTCCACGGGCCTAGCGAATCCATCGCTTGGGCAGCCGTTGGGAATACGGCTCATCAACCTCAACAAAGGTAGTTCGGGCATTGAGGTGAATTTCGATGACGTTCGGCTTGAAGCCGCGCCTTTGCCATGAGACTCCAGCCCAAGTTGGACCTCGGAAAAAATGATGGGCGAGCGATCGGCCGATCAAGTTCTCGTGTTGTGCAAGACGGAAGTGTCTTGTTTGTGGCACATGTGCCATCACGATGCGGCATTGAAGCCGTGAGTTTGAGGAATCGTTCGATCGTTGCTCGTGGCACGCCGAGTGCTCATGCAGCGTGGCAAGTCGCAGAGAAACAACCTTGTTGGAGGAAACCATGAAAACATTGAATTGGCAACACCGGGTGATGATGATCATTGGCTTGTTGGCCGCACCGATATTGACCAATGGCTGCAGCGGGGCCAGCGTCGACGGCGGAGCGGACGATTGCGTCGTTGGTGGTTGCAGCGGCCAGTCGTGCGTTGAACCTGGAGGCGACGGGCTCATTTCGACCTGTGAATGGCTCGAAGAATATGCCTGTTACAAGGACCACGGGGTTTGCGAGCGAAACGCGAGCAATCAATGCGGATGGAAACCGAGTCAGGCATTGCAAGATTGCATCGATGTGGCTCGTAACCCAATGTCCAATCGTATGCCGGTTTCTGGAGCGTGTATTCGTAATGCGACCGATGCGTGTACGACAGACGCTGATTGCAAGACGGGTGGTTGTGGTGGCGAATTGTGCGAAGGCACCGCGGGTCAAGGCATAACCACGTGCGAATGCACTGGGCCGCAAGGCATTTCTTGCGGTTGCGTGAATGGCACGTGTTCCTGGTGGCAATGAAACGTTTTACGAGGCGGGGCTTCGCCCCGGACCCCACAAGGGCTCCTCGCCCTTGACCTCGCAAGGGCCCAGGCCCTTGACCCTGGTGTTGCAATGTTCGCGATGCGGACATTGCAATAGGGATCAATGGGAGATACGTTCGCAGATGTACGGGCGTTTGGTTGAACAATACAGATCGTTCATGAGCCCGTCTTCGGGGAACCATTCAGCACAATCTTCATCGTCTTGAAAATCGTTTGGTTCTCCGGGTTTCCAATCACCGGACGCGTAACGCGAACCTGAGAGCCACCGCCAATTTCCTTCCTGCGCCATATCATTGTAGCCGATCCAAACGGAAGGCATTCCAAGCTTGGGACCGATGGCTTTATGGAGAGCTTCGTCATTTTCTTTGGTCGACAGGATAGCCAGCACTCCGCCTTGTTTTGTGCACTTCTGCTTCGCGCCTTCCCAGTCGAATGCTTCGGAAGAAAAGCAATAATCACCCGCGCTTCCGTGAAGTCGCGTTCCATCGCAGCTCAATGCAGTCGTTCCTTGCTGCTGGCAGATGTATTTTCGATAGTCCCAACACGGCGCGTCGTTCCAAGATCCTGAACCGAGTTTCCATTCTGCGCAATCTTCATTTTGACTGGTATCGTTCGGCTCGCCCTTGTTCCAATGGGTGTAGGTTGCAGGTTTGCCGTCGAGCCACCTCCAGCTCCGTTCTTCTTGTTCCGGTTCGCTCAAACCAATCCAGAAAGCTTCGGCGGATATCTCGATGGTGGGCCCGAGTGCGGTACGAATGGCATTGGCATTCGGTTCAGAACTGAATGACATGAGGCGCGCAGAAATGGCGGTGCATGATCGTTGCGCCTCTCGCCATGTGGCGGGCCTATCATACGCGCAATAGTCGTGATCCGCGATATGAAATGGCATCCCGTCGCAATGGTACCCGGTTGCTTCCGGTGCAGGGGATTCCGTGGCGACAGGAACCGTGACGGTCGCAGTGACAGGAGCTTGCGGGACGGGTTTTGTGGTGCATCCGCAGGAGAATGCAACAGCGACGAGGAATGTGAGTGGGTGGCGGTGGAACACGCACGCAGGGTAGGCCGGGGTTGGCGACGGTGTCAAGGAAAGATCGACGGCAGTGCCGTCAGATAGGGCGGTTGTGTTGCGCTCGGTTGGTGCACGGCCGAGCCGTCGACGTGAACCGCCTCAATGGCCGTTCATTTCAATGACTGCCCGCTCGTGAAGCTGCTTGAGCATTTCATTGCGGTCTTTGCTCGCAATCAGGCTGGCCAGGTCCGTTGGACCAACGACAACAACGAGTTTGTCGCCCTTCCGTTCACCTCGTAGCTCCGTCTTGAAGGGTTCGGTGAAACCTCCCGGAGCGACAAAGAAGCCCAATTTGCAACGGTCATATTTTCGCTCCACCTTGTGCAGAAAGTTGCGAAGTTCAGCAACACCCACGGGTTTCGACCAATGTTTGCACTCGACGAGAATATACGAGCCTTCGTTGACCCAGATCGAATCCGTCGATTCGTTTCGCACCACGACGTCAATCTCTTCCGTTTCGTTCTTGCGGTGGGTCCTTACGTTGCGAAAGCCTGGGATCGTTCGTAATAAAAGCGCAATTAGATCTTCGAGAAGTTTGCCCTTTCGATTGGGATCTATTTCCGTCTGCACCGCTGTCCACGTGTCGGCAATTTCTGCTTCGGTTTCTGCATGCGTCAGACCGCCGAAACGCTGGGCGCGCACGACTTCCATCGCATTGCGCAACTTGGCCACCAAGAGTGCCGTGAAAAATTGATCTTTTTGGAGATAGTCATAAACCCCCTCGCGAAACGCCCGGTTGATTGCCGTTGTCGTCGCGTGCGCTGTGACCAGAATCGTTTTTGCACCGGGCGCGCGTCGCGTGATTTCGGTAATCAGGTCCAAACCAGAATCCGAGCCACCAGGCCCTTCGAGCTTCTGATCGACGAGCACGACGTCCCATACACCCGTATCGAGTTTTTGCAATGCCGACGCGCGATCAATTGCGGCTTCGACGGCATAACCTTCCTCCCCGAGCCGTTCGTCGTACTGCTTGATAAAGCTGGGATTGTCATCAATGATGAGTACCTTGCCAGTCGGCTTCATCGGGATTGCCTTTCCGTTACGGGCAGTTTGACCACAAAGCGTGCCCCTCCGAGCGAGCTATCTTCGCACACGACCACGCCTCCCATTTCCGCTTCGATCACGTCGCGCACGAGCGCTAATCCTTGACCTGTTCCACCTGCGCGCAATGAAAAACCCTGCTTGAAAATGTTCGTTCGGTGCTCTTGGGCCACGCCTGGTCCGTCGTCTTCGACAATCACGACAATGTCACCTGTTTGTTCCGCCAATTGGGTCCGCACATGTATCTGTATCGCTGCTTGGGCATTGGTTTGTGCAGCATTACGGATCAAATTGACCATGACCAGCATAAAACGATGCCGATACCCTTTGACGAGCGGGACGTCGGGCGTTGGAGTGAACGTTGCAAGTCGTCCGAATTGTTGAGCAATCGTGGCAATTGCCTCCTGAATGACTGCATCGACCTCGAACGATTCTGGTGGTTCTACGCCGCGTTCCGCGACCTCCATCATGTCCTTGACGAATTGAAAAATGCGCTCGATCCCTTGATCAATGGATTCGCGATGTTTCGTGAGCAATGCTTCGGCACCTTGACGTTCGGCATCCCGATAGAGTTGTTCGACGGCGCCTTGCACTGGCACCAATGCATTGCGAATTTCGTGCGTGACCATGCGCGCATGTCGTGTCGTCGCAATGGCCGCGCTATCGGCGGGGACTTGCATCGTTGCCGGACGAAGTGGAGCGATGGTTGCGTCGGTCTCGTCACTTAACAATGCCTCAATGAGCACGGCGAATGGTGTGTCGGGTCGAAATGCAATCTCTTCAAGAAGGGGTAGCGATCCGTTGACAACCTCGTAGTTGTCGCCAAACGGTTGTCCCGTGTCTTCGTCCTCGACACGGGAAAGACTCAAGATGCCCATTTTCGAGAGCCGAAGAGCGGTCATCCATGATGCTGGAAATACGTTGATTACGTCCTCCGGGTCATCGGAAGAGAAACTGCAGGGCTTCGTATGCAATTGGGCCGCGGCGCTTCGCGACAATCTCCAGGGATCATGCGTGCCGCGCGATTGTACAGCTTCTGCTGTCAAGAGCCACCGAAGCACATCGCGATCAGGTAATTCGAGCGCAATCCGACCGAGCGGCGTTGGTTGGCGCCGCTCACCCACGCGACGCACCGCGCGGATTTCCAAGGCATATTGTTCAATGGTTTGCTCATCCTCGGAACTCTTGCCAAAAGGTTCGCGAGACAGTCGGTCCAATTCGGAATCTTTGATGAAGGATCCAGTCGATGCTTCGAGTCCGAGCTTGCGACTGATGGCAATGTTGATGAGATTGGTCACTTCACTAGGTTGACGGTGGCACAAGCCGTTGACCAATTCGGTTCCCAACTTCCGTGCAAATTCAGCTATTTTACTTGACCAACCTACATGACGATACTCCAAGACTTGCTTGCTTTTCCCGGCCACTTCCAGTCGCTCGAGTTCACGAAGCAAGTGTTGTCGATGCAAGCGTACGTCAGGATCGAACCACGATCGTGGTGGATCAACGCCGCGCAGAGCGAGCCGGTCGAGGTATGTGCGTAAATCGTCCTGGAAGGCCATGCGGGGGCGAGAGGATACGGCAGGTGTTACCGTTTGGCCAACACTTTGTTGATTGTTGATGTGCAAGGTTCGCCGCGCGCCGCTCTACAGGTGAACGACGAACACCCAGCCTACAGACAGGAAAAATCGTCGCGGTAGAAAGCGCTTCACGGCGTCGTGTCTTGTTTCCGTTTCGTTGCGCGCGTGCGCGCTTCGGTGCGCAGTTGTCGTACCGCATCTGTAAGTGGTGCAATCAGCCGCTTGCTTTCTTCGGCGACATCGATATCCGCACCCGTCGACCGCAGCGCAATGGCGTGGCTCAATGCGCGAGCCCATAATACCCATTCGTGTTCCGCATCTCGACCCATGGACACCGCTGTCGATGCCTGGGCAAATGTTGCTTGATACGCGACAAAAGAGGCGTCGCTTTTCTTGACCGCCATATCCAGTGCATTCAGCCACGCGGTTGGCAAAAGAATCGCCG
>JANORL010001523.1:0-7789 GCA_031415295.1 Polyangiaceae bacterium
GGTCGAGGGAGCGCGCCGCGATATTTGACAAAATTGGACTCGTGCTTGCTCCTTGCGGCAAGATGCCATTCAGAGTGCAAATTTTCGCCAATGCGTCGGCCGCCGCTCTGCCACACCGCAACGCCTCGAAGCATTTGCGTATTGTGTCAATATGAATTGATCCAAAAAAGTCCTGGAGGTCAATGCAAAGCACAATCTTTTTAGCACAGTGCTGTTTTGCATTCTTTGTAATGGAGTGGTCCTTCACGAACCCCTGTACGTGGTCGCGATCGGTGAACGAACCGAGCGCCGTGAGCGCTATGGAGCGTGCAATATGACGCTGTAGCGCCGCTAACTCCCGGTCCACCCGATAAACGATCCGATCTTTGGGTGGCGATTGATATTTCGTCAGCCGAAGTTTCTTGTAGAATTTAGGCGAATCGTTAATGAACTGCTCCAACCGAGCAGGAGTAACTCCGAGCCACTTCGGAAGATCATCAAGATCCATCAGCCTTTTAAATTCAATTGGTGGCTTTTTCGTGGACATGGAAGAAGGGCTCGGGGGAGACAGCATCAGAAGTACCGAGGCCCAATTTAACGGATCCGAAAGCGGACCCGCATAGCTTGCGCTATGTGAGCATTGTCTCCCACGAGCCGTCCGTAGGATTCCCCAAGTTTTCACTCGTGTCAACTTATTAGTGCGGTGGACGCGCGCGTAGCGGCAATGTCTTTTACGAACCCTGACGCAGTTGTTCGAGCTCCGCCTTCAGCCGCGCGACCTCGGCTTCCAATTCTTCGCCATAAGATTGCGTGTTCTCTTCTGCCGCAAGTTCTGCCCGTAGAAGTGCCAATTCTTCCTCCGGCGGCAACAGGATCTCCGTTCCGTTACGATCCATAGCCAATCGTAATTGCGCTCCCAAATCTTTGGACGATTGTACGGTCCAGTAGAGTCCGAGCGTTTTGCATTCATAGGTTCCACGGGGATTGGGCCCGCGTTCGACGAATATGCCGTCAATGCGATCCCAAATGCGAATGGGCGTGTCGCTTTGCGGCTCGAATCTCACAATTTCCAATATCCCGCTGGCTTCATAACGCGCAAGCTTTTCCTCCCACGTCAATTTGAGGATATCTGGACCGTGAACGATTTCGATGGCGAGCTGAGGAACGCCGTCCTTCCACGTCATCCAACAATCGAAGTCTGCAAGGTACGCGTCCGTCTTGACGAAAATGTCTGGATTGAGTCGCTTTTGCGGATCATTTGCGTCGTAATAAAGGAATTGGTTTGACCCGAGCGAGATGTTATCAAACATTTCGCCGATCGAAAAATAAAGCGTCATGCGCGCTTCCAGGCGAATCTTGGTAATTGCAACGTGGTCGTCGAACGGTTCATTCGAAGGAAAACGCTCATCCTCCGTAACTTCGTTCAAGGCATGGTTCGGTCCGTCCGATGCTCTACGTGTTTCTAGGCCGTCCATCCTCGGAATATAGCAGTACCACGGTCGTACGCCAAGCAAATGTGTTTGGCATGAAGAATACGACGTGCGGCCATGACGAACTCATGGTTCCATTTTGCCTAATCTGACGCTTGAAATCGTAATCGTCATCCTGGTGGCTTCTTCTTCGTGCTATACACCAAGTCGTTCAACCAACGTGGCAACTCGATGACGCGAGGTATGATTTTTTCAATAAATAGTTTACCACCCGACCACAGTCCTTTTGCGACGGCGATGACGCCTATTGTCAAAACGAGGTTGCGCACATATTCCCATGCATCTTTTGTCGCAAAATTCGCAGGAAAGAAGCGGTAAATGCCCCACAACGTTACAAGAACGAGCATATTTAGCAGCAAAAACCGGGAATAACCCGTGGTATGCTCTTTGGCAAGATCTAGAAACGCCATAAATGGCTTGTTGCGGTTGATTGGCTTTTCGCTTCGCCAATAATAAATGATTTGTTTATTTCTACCGACGAGTTGCAACCTGCGGCCCAAATAGTTTTCCCACAATGGCCCTTCCAGAAGGCGTACGTATTTGAGCTCGGGGCTCACGGATCGACTTTTCATTGTCGATGGGGCAATGATGAATAGATTGAGACCATCGATCTCGACGATGTTGGGCTCCAGCGCTTCCCATTGCGCAGCTAACCCCTCGCGAACGTCCGAAATACGAATATCAACGAGTGCCCCTGAACCTTGCTTGACCCAGGTGCGCGAGAATGATTGGACCGGAAACCGCATTCTAATATATGTTTCCGCGGTGGACCCTTCTGGTTCAATAGGTGACTTGAGTTCGAAGTTCCACAAAGAATAATTGTTCGTGCTCATCTTATCAAGCTCCGGCTTCGGCACAGACATTGTCTTGAGCTTGATTGTTTTCTTTGAATTACGCTCGTTCGTTTCATCGAACGAGATCACCCCGTCCTTAATCTCAACGGGTTGACCCAGTATCAATCGGGCGGTTTTGGTATTCAGAAGTTTATCTCTGAGGTCCTCGAATTCAGACGAGCGAAATGGTAATGCTACTTGAAATTTGGTCACAGGCTCGCTACCAATCGAGCGAAGACCGATTCCTACGTCAAAAAAGAACGTCATTCCGAATAGTTCATTAAGGGCCCAAACGTTGATATGGCAACGAACGACCTTGAAGCTTGACGGTTTGTCACTGATAATCGCAAAATAGGCCATTCTCTTCGACCTCGACAAACGCGTAGGACTGCACCGGACGACGGCCTGGCAGAACTGCCGTCAATGAACGCGGCACGGTCCACTTGTGCGGCTCGATGACCTCAATGGCGGTGCATGTCCGAGCCCCCTCCAAGTAGTCCGCCACCGCGCGGCGAATCGCCGGTTCATCCTCCAGCCGTTGAAGTTGGTCTGGTGCACCAATGACCACTTGCCCTGCTGTGAACCAGCCCGTCAAACGAGAGGTTGGCGACGACTCGTACATGAGTATCGTATCCCCAGAATGGATACGCGCGTGGATACGGCGATACTCGAATCGTTTTCTCCCTGCATACATGAGCGACGCGTAGTCTGGTTTGATAGACAAGAGTACGCATTTGCGAACCATTAAGAACCACCGAGCGCGCTGATCAAGATGGCTTCGTCCTGGGCATTGCCATAACGATTCGTCTCAATGGCCAAGAGGTCGAATCCATAAGGTTTCAGCGTGCGCTGAAGCGAATGCAGTCGAGTAGTTCGGACGGTAACGGTAACTTGATCGATTCCCTGCTGCGTCCAGCGCGCCCAATGCATATCCATCAAGTCGCGTGCTATATGGCGCTTTCGATAAAGTGGATGAACGTAAATGGTGGAAAGCTTGACGCGTCTCTTCCCTTTTGGCGTGCCAATTAAGATCCCTACGGGGCGCACACCAGCTTTTGCAATCGTGCAGTCGGCTTTGCCTGCCAAAACGTCCGCTAGGCGTGTCTCCAACCACTTGGCACCGCCTGGATAAAGATTCGGCAGCTCCTGCAACAAGTCGAAAGCTCCGTCGTGGGCGGCTGCGCTGTATGGCACCAGCTTGACAGCCTCCTTTGCATGACTCACGTCTAGAAAGACGCTCGGCGGCTGCACCCCCATCAGGAACAACGTCTGAGTTTGTCCCAGAACACTGCCAGACGTGACGCTCGGTCCTGAAAGTCTTTGAAGCATCGTTTCTGCGAACATGCCATGAGTGTGGTGCAAGTGCAAGAGTGGCAAGCGACTTGCCCGTTGACGCCATGTGACAACCATCCAGTGTGCTGCCCTCGCGCTTGTTCTCAAGGACGACGCTTGAGATGTCGTCGGCCAATCCACGGTTGGGGCAGGGTTTGACAATCTCCCAGGTATTGAATTGGTAGGAAGCGGGGCGTACGGGTCGCGTTACTCTACGTATTCCCGCCAGTGTCATTGCCAGCCGGCGGCGCCGTTGGGGCCGGTGCTGGTAATGCTTCGGTGTCGAAGCCTTCTTCATCGGGCAAACGGGCGCGACGTCGTGCTGTTGGACGCACGCGTTGGGCCAAGTCGGTACGTCCCGCCAATGCAAAAAAAGCGGCAGTGCCATCGGCTACGGCGCTATCGTCGGTGCCCCACGCGGTCATTGCGGTATTCTTGGCGCCCAGCGTGAGTTGCGCTTCGCGTTTTCCCGTTCGACGTTGTCGAGGGCAGTTTTTAATGCGGCGGCACTGCTTTTTATGTCGTTCGCCGCGAGAATCGGATCGATTTTGAGGCTTTGGTTTTTCGCGGGCTCGACGAGCAACCTGACACGCAAAAGATTTTCGACATTGCCAGCAAGTAATAACACGGAGGAAGCGTCCTCCGGCAATGCGGAACTCACGACCACACCTTGACAAATTCCCCGCATTTCCCCTCCAAAATGCTACTGCGATAACGCTTTGAAGCACGCAAATACCCGACCGACCCCCATGCGTACGCGCAGGACGTGTCGCAGTCATCCGACCTGCGCATCGGCGGACTTGCACAGGTCAATGCAAGCGCTTGAGTACCCCCTATGCAACGCTGCATTCGCGTACTCGGATACTCGCACGCCTCCATGCAGTACCGCATCGCACGTTGCAAGCGTCTGACCAAGCGTTGTACGAACCTGCAAAGCGCGACGCCGACGCTTGAGCGCCTTTATGTGCCTTCGCTCCTAATCCAGTTCGAGCGTCTGAGCGTGCTCAAGCGACATCATTGTCCTCTTTCCCGTCGTTCCCTGTGGTTCGACCGCATCGCGGATGAACCACACACGGGTCAACGGACATTGTCCCTTGCGCGGGTCCAGGGGCGCGGAGCCCCTAATTCTCGTTGGATGGGCGTTTGGGGTGAAACCCCAATGCACTTAAATGTTATGAGCGGGGAAGGGAAACGAAACGCGACGCTCAGCCCTTGGCGGCGGTAATCGCTTTCGTCAATTCGGGCACGGTCGCGAACAAATCCGCAACGAGGCCATAATCAGCGACCTGGAAGATCGGCGCTTCGGCGTCTTTGTTGATCGCCACGATGACTTTCGAGCTTTTCATGCCCGCGAGATGCTGAATGGCACCGGAAATGCCAATCGCAAAATACAGCTGCGGAGCAACGATTTTTCCGGTTTGTCCAACCTGAAAATCGCTCGGCGCATATCCCGCATCACACGCCGCGCGGCTTGCACCCATCGCCGCACCAAGTGTATCGGCAAGCGGATCGAGCACCGCATTGAATTTCTCTTTCAATGCTCGGCCACCCGAAACCACAACGCGCGCTTCACCGAGTTCCGGACGTGCATTCTTGACCTGGTCGAACGAAACGAATTCGACGCGTTCGGCCGCTTTGCTCGGCCCTGCATATGCGACGGTTTCCACCGGCGACGAACCACCTTGCGGTGCAGCCGCTGCGAATGCGCTTTGCCGCACGCTCACGACCTGAACCGCCGTCGAGATCGAACAAATGCCAAATGCATTGCCCGCGAACATCGGCCTTTTGTATTCGAGTTTTCCGCCATCGGCTATCACGTCGGTGATGTCGCTGGCAAACCCTGCATTGAGCCGCGCGGCGACACGTGGAAGCAAGTCTTTACCAAAAGCGCTCGCGGTGCCCACGACAACGGCAAACCCTTTGCTAATGTTCGCCACGGTTGGCGCATATCGCTCGGCCACGTAATTCGCAATCGATGCATCGTCGACGACAAGGATCTTTGCCGCGCCAAACCCTTGGGCTTCCGCTGCTGCTTTGGCCGCCCCTGCACCCATTACCAAAATCGAGAACGAGCCACCCAGCGCCGCCGCTGCCTTTTGCGCGAACGTAATCGATGAATGCGTCGTTTTCTTGAGTTTGCCCTCGGCAACCTCACCCACAACGAGAACGTCAGCCATTGTAAACCTCATCTCCTGGGTTCGTCTCGGGAGACCTCAAAGAACCTTCGCTTCGTTCTTCAAACGCGAAACGAGGTCCGCCACGTCCTTGACCTTGATGCCCGCTTTGCGCCCCGGCGGAGCCACAAAGCTGCGATAGGAAACCTTGAGCGCCGTATCGGCGACGAGGTCCGCAAGTTTTACTTCCGTAAGCGGCTTCTTCTTCGCCGCCATGATCGCGGGAAGCGCCGCAAATCGCACGCCATCGTTGTACTTGTGCGTCGCTGGCGTCTTCAGCGAATACACGCTCGTCGGAGCCACGATTCGCAAGTCGACCGTCACGATGGCCGGAAGCTTCACACGCAGCGTCGAGACGCCACCGTCGACTTCGCGACCTACGAGAAGCGCGCCCGCTTCTTCACGGATTGTCGCGGCAAACGTCGCCATGGGCCAATCGAGAAGCTCAGCCAGGATCTGGCCAACTTGGTTCGAGTCACCATCGACAGCTTGTTTACCCATCAGGACGACATCGGGTTTTTCTTTCTCAACCAACGCTTTGAGAGCGCGGGCAATCAAGTCACCATCGAGTTTGTCGTCGGTCGTGTCCACGCGAATCGCGCGATCGGCGCCGGTCGCCAGGTTGGCCCGTAACGTCGATTCGGTTTCTTTCGGACCAAATGTCACCACGATGACTTCGCCAATGCGAATCTTCGGTTGTTGCCCGTTTTCCGTGAGCCGCAATGCGGCTTCGAGGGCGTACTCGTCGAATGGATTCGGCTTCCATTCGAGACCGGTGGTGTCGATCTTGTCTCCGGAAGCCGGAATTTTAACTTTGTTGGCGTTGTCCGGATCGGCGACGCGCTTGAGAGGGACGAGGATCTTCACGGTTCCGCAGGCTCCTTTCTGACCACCGCCGAAGGTTCGAGCAACCAAACGGACGGCAAGCGCAACATCGCAACGACGCGGCTGTACCTTGTCAGGCAAACCCAGCCGCGAAAACGCACGATGGGGTTTGGGGCGAAAGGCGCCTTTGGCGCCCTGAAGCCCCAAATGTTCAAACCAGTGACGCGGCTGGACGATCCCGCCCTCCGCGCGCGGCGTGCTCATGACAGGGTTGTCGTTGTGCGTCAAGGAGCCTGCTACCCTTCCGCGCCGTGGCCGTCTCAACCGACTTTCTCGTTATTGGCAGTGGTATCGCTGGGCTGACCTTTGCCCTCGATGTCGCGGATCATGCCCGCGTTCTCATCGTCACCAAACGCGCCGCGGAGGAGTCCAATACGCGTTGGGCTCAAGGCGGAATCGCCGGCGTTTTCGCCCCCGATGACACGTTCGAAGCGCACATCCGCGACACCCTCGTTGCCGGCGCCGGACTCTGTCACGAAGTGACCGTCGACATCTGCGTACGCGAAGGTCCCGACCGCATTCGCGAACTCATCGAACGCGGTGCGCACTTCGATCGCGATGATCAAGGTGCCATCGCTCTCGCTCGCGAAGGCGGCCATAGCGCGCGCCGCGTGTTGCATGCATCCGATGCAACGGGACGCGAAGTCGAGCGCGCGTTACTCGAACGATGCCGCGCACATCCAAACATTCGTCTGCTCGAACATCACATGGCCATCGACCTCATCGTCATGTCCAGGTTTGGCGGGCCAGACGTTTGCGCCGGCGCGTACGTGCTCAACACTGCGTCTCGTTCCGGCGGAGAAAACGAAAAAAGTCACGAAGTCGAAACGTACCTGGCGCACGCCACGATCCTCGCGTCAGGCGGTGCGGGTAAAGTGTATCTGTACACGACAAACCCTGACGTCGCGACGGGAGACGGCATCGCCATGGCCTACCGTGCGGGTGCCGAAATCGCGAACATGGAGTTTTACCAGTTCCACCCGACGTGCCTGTATCACCCGCAAGCGAAGAGTTTTCTCATCACGGAAGCGCTTCGCGGTGAAGGCGCGATCCTGCGTCTGCCCGATGGAACAGCGTTCATGGAACAACACGATGC
>JANORL010001524.1:0-5510 GCA_031415295.1 Polyangiaceae bacterium
GCCGAACGGGTTCCGTGAACGATTTTTCCCGACGCACCGTTGACAAACCCATCCAACCGCGATACCGCTCCGTGTGACCCATGATTGACATCGACGCAATTTATAACTGGCTGGTCGCTGGCGCTCCTGGTGCAGATAGCCCAGGCACCGTGGTTGGCCGGATGAACGACGCTCTCCTGAATGCTGGCGTTCCGATTGAACGGTCGGGCGCTTTCATTCGTACACTGCATCCTGAAATCATGGGTCGAAGCTTCATGTGGAGGCCTGGAAAGCCGATTCAAGTCGCCGAAGCGCCCATTGCCATGCTGAGTACACCGGGATTCAAAACCAGCCCGGTCGCATGGGTCATGGAGACTGGACAAACCTTTCGGCGTCAGCTCACGGAAAACCCTCCTGCTCCCGAAGAAAACGTCATTGGTCCTCTTGCTGTCGA
Source organism: Polyangiaceae bacterium (assembly GCA_031415295.1). Taxonomy (GTDB): domain Bacteria; phylum Myxococcota_A; class Polyangia; order Polyangiales; family Polyangiaceae; genus Polyangium. The sequence continues at coordinate 434 of JANORL010001524.1, forward strand.
AGGTTTTACCGATTATTTAGCGATCCCGATTCAATTCATGAGTGGCGAAGTGCATGCTATCACTTTCGCGTCCCGCGCGCCCGATGGATTTAACGACGAGCATATTGCAGCAATGCATCGTGTAGTCGTTCCCCTTTCACGCTTGGCGGAAATCATGGCGCTTCGACGTATCGCGACCAACCTGCTCAATACCTACGTCGGGCACAATGCGGGCGAGCGGATTCTTGCTGGAAAGATCCATTTGGGAGATACGGAAACCATTCACGCGGTCATTTGGTTTTCGGATTTGCGGGGTTTTACTGCGCTTTCCGGGAGTATCGACCCGGATGCTTTGATTCGCACGCTGAACGACGTTTTTAGCTGCCAAGTCACGGCGATTCAACGTCACGGCGGTGAAGTGTTGAAGTTTATCGGTGACGGATTACTCGCGATTTTCCCCACGGGTGATTCGACCGATCGAGGGAGCATTTGCAGCCGAGCACTCGATGCCGCGACCGATGCGTTCAAAGCGCTCGAAGCCGTAAACGCGAGTCGCATCGAGCGAGGTGACCGAGCGGTTCGATTCGGTTTGGCCTTGCATATTGGGGACATTGCGTATGGCAACATTGGAGGCGCTGGGCGTCTCGATTTTACATGCATTGGTACCGCGGTAAACCTGGCCGCGCGCCTCGAAGGACTCACCGGACAACTCAAACGAGACATCGTCGTCAGTTCGGCGTTCGCAGCATTGACGAAAAGCCCGATGGAGACCATTGGCACGTTTACTTTGAAGGGTGTAACGAAGCCCGAAGTCGTGTTTGCTCCGGGTGTTGCGCAGACTTCCGTTTGCGCGGCTTCTTCGTGAAGCGTACTTGCGTTTGGCGGAGCGATCGCGCGAAGAAAAGGTTTTGAAACCTTTGCGTGATCACGAAATACTGCTCGGCGCAAGTTAGCAGCCTGTTGAACGTTCGTTTAGGTCCATCTCTTTGGATGGATATCGATAAGCTGTCGAAAATACCTATTTCTTCGGCTGCGCCGTAAACTTTTTCCTGGGTGAACCAAACTGAAGGCCCAGGTTGAATGAGTAGGTGGAAAAGAGGAACCCGACGCCATACACGTTTTCCAATTCTGGTGCACTCGAACCAGGAAAGTCCGACCCGCCAAAGACCAACGGGACGGCAAACGACAACTCGGGCAAAATGCGAAATGTATTGGTCGCCTGCGCTGCGAATCCAAGCGATAACCCGGCGCCAAGAGAGTAGAACGAAAAACTTTCTCCCGCGTCCGTCTTGGAAAAATAGATGGTATTTTGCACGCGTGGGCCAAACGTCAATTCATGGGCGCCGAGCTTGATACCAACGAGCAAGGGTATGGGTACGTGTACGCCGTTCGTGCCCTCGCCCAACCCGACCAAGGCACCGACCGCTGGCACGATGGAAACGGCAATGTTCTCGTTTTCAGGCTCCGTCAAAAGAAACTTCGCTTGTACCTCGGCGTGCATTGTTCCCACGCGAGCACCGATATCAATGCGATCCGTGATGCCATATCGAAATGCAGCATGAAACAATGGACCAGGAATGGGGAACACTACAGCACCGGTAACGCCCGGATCAATCGAAACCTCGTACCCACCTTTGCCCACGGTCTGCGCGGTCTGCACCATTCCGGTCGCTGTGCAACCCGTCGCCCCAAGTGCGAAAAGAACTCCACAGATACACGGAAGCGCGCTTTTTTGTTGCAAGTTCATTTCTTTGTTTCTCTTCTCTAGGTTAGGCATCGCTGAATATTCGATGCGGGATTCTCATGGTCGCATACAGAGGCGCAAAAGAACACAAGAATCCATCCGGCCCTTGTTCGCTCAGCGTAAAGCCGCGCCATACAGCACGAGTTTCACAAGACGCGCGGCGAAATCATCGTCCACATCGCGTCGCTCGACGAATACGCGATGAAGAATCGCGCCCGCCAGCGTGAAAAGCAACAGCTCCACGTCGGCGGTTTCTGGCAGTTCGCCCCGACGAACTGCACGTTCAATCACCACCCGCGGCATATCACCACCCGCTCGTTGCCACATCGATGCCGCCAAATCGCGCATTTCGGCCGTTTCGCCATCGACGAATACCGTTCGGACAACCCCCATTCCTCGCACCGATGTGATGAATCCGCCGACAATTTTAATCAATGCCCCAAGATCCGTTGCTAATGCCCCCGTATCCGGTACCTCGCGCACATGCTCCATCGAATGCTCGAGCGCCGCTCGTACAAGTTCCATTTTCGTCGGCCACCGCCGATAAATGCTTGTTTTATTCACCCCCGCCAGCTCCGCCAATTCCGGAATGCTCAGGCGCTCCAATCCCACCAACGCCAACTGCTGCAATGTCAAATCGAGCACTCGATGCACAACCGCTTCGCCACGCCGTCGACGCTCACCCGTTCCAGAAGAAGCAACCACCGCCCTATCCTACGCTTTTTCACATCCAAAGCAACTTCGAGTTGCACTCACGTCGGTCATGCTGTACAAAGCAACTTGCAGTTGCGTTGTAGCCTTGGAGGTTTCGCATGCGAGTGACGATCATTGCGCCCGGAAGTCGTGGAGACATTCAACCTTACTTGGCGTTAGGACTTGGGCTTACGAATGCGGGACATGATGTACGTATTGTGACGACCATTGACCATATGCAACTTGTGAAGTCGTATGGTCTTGAGATGTGGCCTATCGACATTGATGTGAAGGCGGCGTTGCAAAAGGGCAAGACGGCGGCGTCCATTGAAGGGGGTGGATTGGTCTCGTCATTTCGCGAATTCGCGAACATTGCCAAACGCGGCGCGGAATTGAGCGCAAAGGTGGGGCTTGAAGCGTCCCAAGGCGCGGACGCGGTATTGGTAGGGTTTGGCGGAGCATTCATGGGCGAAGCGATTGCGGCAAAACTCGGCATTACGCTGGTGCAAGCATACAACGTCCCACTTTCGACGACGGGCGCTTATGGCGGAGCGCTTTTCCCTGGTTTGTCGTGGGGATCGTGGAGTCGTCGTTTGGCGCACCGATTGACGCGCGAAGCGATTTGGATGCTGATGCGTTCGTCGGGAAATACGGCACGTATGCAGTTGCTTGGATTTCCGTCGGCGTCTCGTTTTGCGCCGACGGGAATGCCGGGACTGGCGCCGGGGCCCGTTCTTTACGGATATAGTGCGGCCGTTTTGCCGGCTATGCCTGAATGGGGAAACGACGTCGATGTGACAGGGTTTTGGTTCGCGGACGAACCCACGGACTGGACACCTCCTTCGGGTCTGGAAGCATTTTTGGCTGACGGTTCGCAGCCCGTTTGTATTGGATTCGGGAGCATGAGCCAAACGGCGCCCGAAGAAGCGACGCGATTGGTACTCGATGCGGTCGCGTGTTCTGGACAGCGGGCGATTTTGTTATCGGGTTGGGGCGGTCTAACGGCTGTCGAAAAGCCGAAAACGGTTTTTCAGGGAGATAACATTCCGCATTCGTGGCTTTATCCGCGTATGCGTGCGGTGGTGCATCATGGTGGCGCGGGTACGACGGCGGCGGCGTTACGCGCGGGCGTTCCGGCGATCGTGGTTCCATTTCACGGAGATCAGTTTTATTGGGCCAAACTCGTTTCTGACTTGGGCACCGGTCCCCAAGGCATTCCACGGACCAAGCTCACGGCCGAACGCCTGGCCAAGGCCATCGATCGTGCAGTGAACGATGCCGCCATGGCAACGCGCGCCGCGGATTTGGGCGTGCGTATTCGCTCCGAAAACGGAGTGGCTCGGGCGGTCGAGGGAATCGAACGGATCGTGGCGAAGCGCCGCACATAAACCACGTTGTCGCTCGTTGGGTGTGTTCATCTCTGGCGTACGATTTTTCGATTTTTAACACGACTCCGTGTTATGCGTGTACGCGCAACCAGTGGAGTGACCATGATTCAAGTGGATAATCGATCAACATCATCTTCTGCAAGGTTTGACACGGCGAACGCACGCGTTTGCAAGATGCGCAAACTGATGGGACGAACCGCGCCGTTTTTTCTCGGAACGCTCGTGGTCGTTGCCGCTTCTTGTGCGGACAGTCCCACGGACATGGCGAGTTCCGATGCCGTCGATCCGAGTGTGAAGACAAATGTGTCTGGTGAACAAACCGCGCAAATACCCCGCGTATCTGCCGCACTCGGTTTGACTGACGTCATGCGTCGCGTCCATTTTTCGTATCGCGCAGACGGCGGAGCCTTCCAAGGTGGGCACACTTCTTACGACGTGCAAGCCGACACCCATGGGTTTGCCGTTACGCCAGGACGAACGGACCTCACGATGGATCCAGTCACGCACGAGCCGCCTCCGGGGATGCTTGGAGCGACCGCGACCTTCGATACGGTGTCGTTGGGCCGGGGAGCGTCACTTCACGATGCGCCCATCGGCGATCCCAAGATTGCAGAGGCGGGGCATCTCATCATGCCGCGTGGAGGCGATATCGAGGAGCAGCTCGAGAATACGGAAGACGGTGTCGAGCAGCGGTTTGCATTCGCGAGTCGTCCGGCGGGTGCTGGTGATTATGTGATTCGCGTGCGCGTGACGGGCGAGACGTATACGGGCGAGACTGAGAGCGGCCATCATTTCGCTGACCCTGCAACGGGCATTGGTTTACGTTATGGATTGGCGACGTGGATCGATGCTCGTGGGGACCGCACCTCGTTGCGTGTCGATTACATAGAAGATGCGGGCGAGCTTGAATTGACGGTGCCGGAAGAAGTGCTCGAGGGATCGGCATATCCCGCGGTGCTGGATCCGTTGGTTTCCCCGGAAATGGGCACGGACAATCCTATTTTGGGAGTCGTGAATGGGAACCAGTTGTCTCCCGATGTCGCATTCGATGGTACGAATTACATGGTCGTTTGGGTCGATGAGCGGCCCAGCGGTTACGGTTTCGTATACGCAGCAAGAGTAAGTCCTGGCGGCGCGGTTCTTTCCCCCGACGCGATTCTCGTTCGACCGAACGTTTCTTCCACGAAGCCTGCAATCGCATTCAACGGGACGGATTTCATGGTCGCGTGGTCCGAGTATGTAAACGTAAGCTCTGCTAACATTATCGCTGTTG
>JANORL010001525.1:0-1516 GCA_031415295.1 Polyangiaceae bacterium
TCGACGAGCTTCCTTTGAGCCCGCTCGCCGAAGAACAATTTCCAAGTTATCGCGCCAAACAGACTGAAGTCGACGCTGCATGGGATCGTTGTGAACAGCGACTTCTGTCTTTGCCCGGTCCACTTCGCGACCTTGCTACACAGTTTCTTGGCTCGATCGCTGATGCATCAGGCTCACATCGTTCGTACTTCTCGAGTTCCGTTGCGCCACCGTTGCTCTACATGCCGCTCTGGCTCTTTGACGGATTGATGCGTGATCGCCCTAGGGACAAGCAGATCTCAACGCAATCGGTCGTCTCCATCCTCGCCGCAACGATGCAGGGATACATCGGGATCCGCATGCAAGACGACGTTCTGGACGAACCGGCCCGTGCCAATCCAAACCTGCTCTTGTTGGGAAATACGTGCTTTTCCTACATGGTCGCCGAACTCGCCACCAACATCGGTCCGTACGCAACAACGTTCTGGCCCGCATTCGACCGAGCAATCGTCGACTTTTCGCATCTGACGCTCGCTGAACAGTTCACAGTTTTGCGGGATGATTCCTACGCCGTCGAACGATTCGAAACGCACGCGGACAAGGTAGCATTTGCTCGCATTCCACTACTGACGGTCGCCGCGATGGCGGGGCGGATGGATCTCGAGCGTGGCATCCAAAGGCTCGTCCACCAGCTTGGAATTGCGTATGGCATCGCCAACGACGTGCTTGGTTGGCCCCGAGATGTTCGGAGCGGACATCGCACCTGGCTTTTGGCATCCGCGGGATTCACGCGCACCGCGTGGGACACGATTCAATCGTTGCCGGAAGGAACCGAATTTGACACCGGTTTGACGAAGCTCGTCGAAAAATTGCGCGCGAAACTCTACGACGAACGCCTGCTGCGCAACGCTCTCGCCCGCGCGATCGAGCAACACCGCAGTGCACAAGATACGGCGCGCTCGCTCGGACTCACAGGGTTCGATGACTACACCGACCAACGCGTCAGGTGGCTCGAGATGCTGGACCGACAAACCGCCCTATTGACACTTCAGCGCGCATTACTCGTCAGTCGCAGCTGAGATACCACGAGCAACGCGTCACGACGACAAACGGCCGCGCACTCGAGCAAGCGCATACAGGCACAAAGCTGTCGTGATCGAGCGTGCGCCATGCGCTCCCGGGGCATAATCCTTCCCAGGCGTAGGATAGAGTGGCTCAGCGGGCCAAAGCCCATCGTGTTCCTGCCGTGACGCAAGGAACGCGACCATCGCCCACGGGTCGAAGGGAGTACGGCGACCGCAAGCGAGAGCGGCGCAATGGCAAGCGGTGTCGATGATTCCCCCAAACCCTCCATCGTCCCGAACGGACCGCACGATCGCGTCCTCGATGTCGGTAGCAACGGCGCGTAACTCTTCATAAATGGTGCGATCATCGATGCGTCCATCAGCTACATCGGCAAGTCGAACGAGAACGAATCGGGCATACGACAAACCATAAAAAAAGACCGCTCCCATGCCATCGGTGCGCCACGTGCGAG
>JANORL010001526.1:0-20121 GCA_031415295.1 Polyangiaceae bacterium
AACTCGAGGTGATGGTGACGGTGCAGCGCGAGGTTTGACGATCTGTGGAGCGGTGTCGTTCATGGGCATCCCGAAAATCCGCGGTATGATAACCAAATCTTGGGCGTTGCCCTAGTACGCCGTTCAGTTTGCAAATTGGCAAATTTCGGGGGGTATGGGGGGCGGAGCAGCCGGCTCGTCTTTTGGGGTTTGCCCAAAAGACTTAATGAGCCGCCTGCGAGCCCCCCATCGTGACTGGCCTCGCGCAGCGCGTGTCCCACACGCGCGAAGCGAGCGTTCAAATCCAGGCTTGGAGTCAAACTGAACACCCTCTTAGCGTTTGGCCGGAGACGCTGGTTTGTCCGGTGCAGACGCAGGTGCCGGTGAAGGTGCCGGAGTGGTGTTGCTTTTTCGCAACCACAGAGCGGTTCCTGCACCGATCAACGCTGCAAGTGCCACCGCCAGTACCCAAACGATCGTGGGTGGTCCGCTGCTCGTTGCTGCCGATGGAGGAGCGCGAACGATTGTTGCCGACGCCATCGCCGACTTCGGCGGTCGCTGACTCATTTGTGCAGCAGATGTCGGATAACGACTCGAAGGAGCCCCAGCCGCGACCTGCTCTTCTGTCATCTCCCCAGGTCGCGGTTCGTCTGGGGCGAGAGGAGTGCGAGGTCGAGCAGGCGACAGCTTCATCGTTTGCATGCGTCGCGGATCGACGCTGCTCGAGATGGCCACCTTGTCGGGGGCTGCTTTCGGAGCGGCAATTGACGGCAAGGCCGTGGGACCCACGTATGCGCGTGCTTCGCGTTCGCCTCCGCCGACGTACACCTGACTGTGCGCGTTGGGTTGTGACGCCGCTGATACCGACGCAGGTGGTTCAGGGGTGCCGACCGACGGATCCACAAGATCCCCATCGAAATCGGCATCTCCGTTTCTTTTCCGCTTCATGGATGGTTTGCCCATTACGATCCGCGATGGAAACGGCACCTTCGTCTCGGCGTTCCGAGCGTGCGCCCCGGGGCTTGGACCGAGCGAGCCCTCGGTAAAGACGACGATCAGGGGCTATCGTACGCGCTGTTGGGTGCCAAGGGGTATCGGGGTTCATGCTTTTTTTCGTGCCAGCCCGGACGATTCAAAGCGCGCCGTCGTCGGCTCGCGAGCGACCATCGAGCGTCATCTGATTGCGTTCGACTTTCGTTGATTTTTCGGAGCGTCACCTTCAATGTGGCGACGATCTGCATCCGCTCGATTTGGTGCACACGTCGAGCGCGCCTATGCCTCGCACGCTCGCTCTTGCACAGCGAGCGGCGTTGCCGGAGCGTTAGAAACCCACGTCATGAACCCGCTTGTCCCCGACTTCGTCCTGACCCAGGAAACTCGGGGGAGAACCGAAGGTAACTTCGCGGCTGCGGCGCTCTTCGTCGACATTCCGGGCTTCACGAAGCTCACGACGACACTGTTTCAAAAGCGGCTCGAGCAGTACAACAACTTCCGCAAAGAGCAGGCGGAGCAGGAAATTCTCGAACAGGAACGCGCCGAAGAAGTTCTCGCGAGCGCACTTCGTTTCTACTTCGACCCACTCATTCAAGCCGTTCACGAACACGGAGGCGTCATCATCGGGTTTGCCGGTGATGCCTTCACCGCTGTTTTTCCGCATGCGCCGGGCCGCAACGTTGGCGAGTATGCCCTGGCCGCGGCGCTGAAAATGCGCGAGTTTTTCTTAAAGAACCCTGAACGTAACACTCGATTTGGTCCATTCGAGTTTTCGTACAAGGTGGGTTTGTCTTGGGGAGCCGTCGAATGGGGCATCGTTCGCGTCGCCCCTGACCGGGCCTATTTTTATTTCCGCGGTCCCGCGATCGACAAGTGCAGCGCTATCGAACACTACGCTGAAAAAGGCGACATTTTGATGGACGCTGCGTTTCGCCAACGCGTGCCCACAAGACGTTACAACCACAGCGTTGGTGCCGAAGGCGTCTTTAAACTCCTCGACCTACATGAGGTGCGACTCCTCCCGGTCAGTGGTCCCACGCCACCTGGCGACGGAACACATTTCATCGCTCCGGGCGTGCGCGACATGCCGTTGCAAGGCGAGTTTCGCCAAGTCACAAGCGTCTTTCTGTCGTTCGACACCATCCCGAGTTTCGAGGAGCTGATCAAGCTTCTCCACGACCAAGCGGACCGTTATGGCGGCACGTTCACGGGTGTCGATTCGGGCGACAAAGGCATCAATTGCCTCGTCCATTTCGGCGCGCCGATCATGCATGAGAACGATCTCGAGCGAGCTCTCGACTTCGTTTTGGGACTTCGCAAAGCTGCGCCGAAAGGCATGCTCATGCGGGCCGGTGTGACCCACGAACCTCGTTACGCGGGCTTCAACGGTGGAACGAATCGTCGCGAGTTCGCGTGTCTCGGGCGAGCCACCAACCTCGCCGCGCGCCTCATGATCAAGGCACCTTGGCGCGACATCTGGTGCGACCCCGACGTCTACAATGCAGCAGTCGATACGCATCAATTCAAGCGCGTCGGCGAGCATGTTTTCAAGGGGTTCGAGCAACCCATTGAGGCGTACGCGCTCGATGGCAAACGCGTCGCGGCACAGCGCGAATTCCTCGCCCGCGGGCTCATCGGTCGCGAAAACGAACTCGCCGATCTCACTCGCTTCGTCACGGGGATCATCGACACGCATGAAGCGGGAATGATCTACGTCGATGGTGAACCAGGGCTTGGGAAAAGCTTTCTGGTCGAAACATTACGCCGCAGCATCGAAGACAGTCGCAACGAAGGAACGCCGATCTGGATCGACGCACGTTGCGATCAAACGCTGCGCAGCAGCCTCAATCCTTTCGAGTACGCACTGAAGGAATACTTCGGTCAAGCGTTGGCAAACACGCGTGAACAAAAGCACGCGGCTCTCGACGAAGCGTTGGACAAACTCATCGATCGTCTGCCCGAGTCGAGTTCCCAACTCGCTCGCGATATCGAACAAGCACGCAGCACGTTCGGCGCGATGATCGGCGTTCGTTGGGATGGGTCCGTGTATGAACGTATGGACCCAAAGCTTCGTTTTGCGAGCACCCTCAATGCCATCTCCCTCTGGCTCGAAGCAGAAAGCCGGTTGCAGCCGGTCATTCTGCACATCGAAGACGCGCATTGGGCCGACACCGATTCAGAAGAAGCAATTCGTCATCTCACCGCAGCCGTACGCAAGTGTCCCGTCGCGATCATTTGCACGTGCCGAAATAACGACGACGGTTCCACGTTTCGAGTCGAACTCGATGAAGGCATACCTGAACACGCCGTCACGCTCGGTCCGTTGCCCAAAGAGAAGATCGTCGAGTTGGCAACGGGGCTCATGGGTGGTCCGGTTTCCGAGATCTTGGCGGTTTTTCTTTGCGAAAATGCCAACGGAAATCCGTATTTCGCTCAGGAAATCATGACGTTTTGGCTCGAGGCCAATCAGCTCGCGGGAAAGAAAAAAGACAAAGAAGACACCGGCGTTTCGACACCGAGCATTTTTCTCCTACCCAACGACGTCAACAGCTTGCTCATCGCGCGTCTCGATCGCCTCGAACCCAAGGTCAAACGAGTCGTGCAAGCAGCGTCGGTGCTTGGGCGCGAGTTTGACCTGCGCATCCTTTCGCGCATGATGGACGACGACGCGCGTCTCGAAGAGTTCATCCACGTCGGCGAGGAACAACGCATCTGGTTGGCCATGTCCAAGGGCCGATATCGCTTTGGAAACGTGCTGTTGCGCAACGCCGCGTACGAGATGCAGTCACGAGCTCGTTTGCAGGATCTGCATCGTCGAGCGGCCGAAGCTATCGAGCAGATTCACATCGAGGACGTCGGTAGTCAGGCAACGGCACTCGGACGTCATTGGCAGCGCGCAGGCAAGCCAGAGCAAGCTCGGCGATATTTCTTGGCTGGTGCACGCAAGGCCGCGGAACGTTACGCACACGGAGAAGCCAAACGCCTCTACCGCGCGTACTTCAAACTCACGAAGGATCCCACGGACGAGAGCGTGGTCGTTCATTACGAGTTTGCCCGCGGAGTGCTCGAACTACAGGGCCGGTTCGAAGAAGCGATCGAAGAACACGCGCGCGTGATCGACGAAGCGCAAAGGCTTGGCGATCACGCATCGGAGGCGCTTGGAAACTTGGGTCTTGGGCGCGTCTACAGTCGCATCGGGAACTTCGAAAACGCGCGTGCGCACTACGAACAATCGCTCATGCTTGCGCGAGAAGCGGAGAGCTTGTGGCACGAGGGCAAAGCGTTGCAGTGCCTAGCGGTTTTGCATCGGGATCAAGGTCGCGCCGACCTTGCGCGATCGTTTTTCGAACACGCGCTATTCAACGCCCGCACGATGGGAAATCGGGGCGACGAATGCTCGATTCTCACGGATTTTGCAGCACTCTACGAGCAACAAGGACACCCACGCGAAGCCACCATCCTCCAAGACCAAGCCCTCGCGATTGCTCGAGACATCGGTCAGATGTGAGTTTCACGCCGCAAAAACAGGGCACCACCGACTTCTAGACGGCTCGAGCTTGCCTCCAAGCCCCGAGTTGGTCGAAGATACTCATGCGACGAAGTTTTGATGGAGAGGACGCGTGGTTGCGTTCTCTCAATGTGTCCGACCGCTATATGCGGCGATGGCTGGGCTATTCCGACGACGATGCAAGGGCAGGACAGTGCGCCGTTGAGTTCGATACCGGTGCCCAGCGCAGTGCGAGGGATTCGTGGCTCGCGTGTGCTTTCCGGTCTTTTTGCCGGAGCCATGTCGGGCACGCTTGTCGCCACGTTCAGCATCACGCTCGCAGCACTGATTTTCTCGGGCAATCTCACGCAGTACTTGAGTCGCGGCATCGGTATGGCCCTTGCCGGATCGGCCATCGTTGGGGTCATCGTTTCGCTCGGAAGCTCATTTCGTCCGGCGATTGCCGCACCTCAAGAAAACACGGCCGTCGTTCTCGCGCTCGTGGCCTCCGCGATTGGACAGAACATCGTCGCCAAAGGAGGCGACCCCTTTCCGACTATCGTTGCCGTTTTCTCTCTAAGTGCCCTCATAACGGGCGGAGTGTTCCTTCTTCTCGGTGTTCTTCGACTCGGTACCATTGTTCGTTTTATTCCATATCCCGTTGTTGGTGGATTTCTCGCGGGTACGGGCTGGCTATTATTTACCGGTTCACTTTCCGTCATGATCGACGCCCCAATGACATTCGCCAATTTGGGCACATTGCTCAAAGCTGGGGCAATCATCAATTGGGCTCCAGGTCTCGCGCTCGGTATCGTGCTCACGCTTCTGATTCGGCGTTTTCACCACTTTTTGCTTTTGCCGGGATTACTCGTCACTGCCGTGGGTATTTTTTACGGCATTGTTTTTCTTAGCGGTAGCAATGTTCAAGGAGCAAGCGCACGCGGTTTGTTGCTTGGACCTTTTCATGGTGGTGCACTTTGGCCGCCCATGGCTACGTCGGAAATTTCCAAAGTCGCGTGGGGCGAAGTTTTAGCGAGTTCCGGCAATCTTTTTGCCATCATCATGCTCGCGACCATTTCGATTTTGCTCAATGCCTCGGGTCTCGAGATTGCTACGGAACGCGAGATTGACCTCGACCGTGAATTACGGGCGACGGGCGTAGCCAATTTGGCGTCGGGTCTCGGATTCGGCATGGTCGGTTATTTGTCCCTCAGTGAATCCACATTGAATCACAAGGCGGGGGCGGAAAGCCGTTTGGCAGGAATCGTCTCGGCCAGCATTTGCGCTGCAGCATTGTTTTTCGGCGCTTCGGTATTCTCTTATTTTCCCAAGCCGGTTCTTGGCGGATTGCTCGTCTTCCTGGGCCTCGGATTTCTGGTCGAAACTCTTTACGATTCTTGGTTTCGTCTTCCGCGCGTCGAATACGGCCTCGTCGTCATTATTCTCGTCGTCATCGCGTTTGCTGGGTTTCTCGAAGGCATTGGCGTGGGAATCGTCGTTTCTTCGGTTCTTTTCGCCGTCAATTACAGCCGCATCGATGTCGTCAAGCGGTCGCTCATTGGTGGTGAAGTTCGCAGTAACGTCGAACGGAGTGCGGGGGACGAACTCACCCTCGAAGATCGCGGCAGAGAACTCTATATTTTACAACTCCAAGGCTACATTTTTTTTGGAACGTCCTACACCCTGTTGAAGCGTGTTCATCAGCGCATGCTGAGCGAAGATTACGGGCTGACACGTTTCGTGCTTCTCGATTTTCGCCACGTCGACGGTATCGATTCGTCCGCTATTTTGAGTTTCGTGCGTATGCGTAAACTCGCCGAATCGCACGGTGTAACGCTTGTCCTCACAGATTTGCCGCCCGCTGTCAAAAAGCAACTCGATCGCGGTGGATTTTCCGACGATAGCAAACGGGTGCGCATCTTCCCAGACCTCGATCACGGCCTCGAATGGTGCGAAAACAAGATTCTCCAGGCGGCGCCGCCCAGCATGCTCCCGCCAACAAAACTCCTCGATGAACTCGAAAATGTTTTCGGTACGCGTGAGCTCGTCTCCAGGTTTCTCGAATATTTGGAAAAGGTCGAAGCGCCTTCGGGGTATCGCATCTATCGCCAAGGTGACGTTTCCAAAGACCTTTACCTCATTGAAACGGGCGAACTTGCGGCGTATCTCGAACTGCATGCTGGCAAAACCAAACGTTTGCGGACCATGGGGCCAGGTACCGTCGTTGGCGAATCCGGCCTTTACTTGGGAGCCAAACGATCCGCCTCGGTCGTCAGCGTAACGCCCGCCGTCCTGTATCGTTTGTCCATCGATTCACTCGAACGTATCACGCACGAGGCGCCGCACTTGGCCGCCGCATTCCACCAATTTGTCGTTCGTTTGCTGGCGGAACGTTTGGTGCTCGCCACCGGCGCTTCCAAAGCCCTCTTTAATTGACGCTACCCAAGCGAGTTTGTCATGGCATTGATTCCAAGACTTCTCGCAGGTGTGGTGGTGAGCGCAGCCGCGCTTGCCGTGCCAAACCTTGCAGCAGCCGATGGATCCTTGCGTACGGTCCTCGTCATTGATGCCTCTTCATCGATGCGGGCGACCGATCCGAAAGAACTACGCAAAGTAGCGGCCGAACTTTTCGTCGATCTGACACGAGATGGCGATCAACTTGCCGTCGTTGGTTTCGATGGTTCGCCACGCAATGCTATGCCCGCGCTCATTCCAATTCGCACCGCCGCGGATCGTGACATTGTCAAAAGCGCGATTCGTGCTGTCGGCAATGATGGCAATTGGACAGATTTTACGGCCGGTTTCGAAGGTGCGAGGCATATTCTTTCCGCAACGAAATCAGGACCAGGCGACCAGGATCTCGTCGTTTTCTTGACCGATGGTCGTTGCGATCCCGATCCCAAAGGACCCATCGTCGACGCTGCAAGAGCATTCGGTGGAGGCAAATCCAAGATCGAGCAGATTTGCCAGGAGCGTGTTTTTGCGGAACAAGTCACAGCGCTCGGCAAGGCTCGTATTTATGCCGTAGGTCTATCGAAAAGCGCGCCACGTATTTTCTTAGAAGAACTCGGACGTCGAACGGGTGGCATTGGGGTCGCGACCGATCGCGCCGATGAATTGCCGCATCTTTTTGCCGATATTTATGCCCGGCTGTTCGGCGGACGCCTCGTCGACGGTCCAGCGGCCGCGACGACTTCCGTCACAGTCGACGAAGGTGCCGGCTCCATTGACGTCGTATTGGTTGGTCCTCCCAAACTCGGCATGCGTCTTTTCGACCCCGCCGGCGCGGAAGTCGACAAAAACAACACCCGCCCCGAGAATGTATTCTTCTCGAATGGACCGGCCTACCGCATGTTCCGCATTAACAAACCCGCGGTGGGTGCATATCGACTGGAAGTCGACGCTCAAGGCAAGGGCGGCAGTTACGCCGTCTTGCAAAACTTCGATCTTGGGCTGGATTTCACAGGTTTACCCGAACTCGCTGAAATCGGTAAATCGTTTCCGATCACGCTTCGTTTGGCAACGCCTGGGGGGAAAGTCGCTTCCACAGCGTTCTCATCGCGACATTCATTCACGATCGCCAAAGTCGAAGGAGCTGCGGCGTGTGACGATGCTGCATTACGTGGGGCGAGCCCGGTCGAGTTACGGGTGCGTCCGGATGGAACCCACGAAACCACGATAACGCCGGCGGTCAAAGGCGTTTTGTGTTTCGTCGGGCGCATGGCACCTGGAGAAAGTGGCGTATTGACGCGTGAGGTTCATTCGCAACTCGTCCGGGTCGTTCCGCCCATACATCTCAAGGCTTCGGTGCCTATCCCTTTTGGTCAGGTAAAACAGGATCAAGGGGCGGAAGCCACTATTTCGCTCGATGGCAGTGAAGTTGGCGAAGTGCTGCATGCGCGGCTCGAAATCAATGGTCTTGGAACCGGCATGTTGTTGGCGCATCGCGATTTCGAGATTGCGCCAGACGGTCCGAGAACATTCAAAGTCAACCTTGCCGTGGGTCGGGACGCTACGCCCGGATCGCGCGAAATTACCGTGCGCATTGTCCCGCACAAACCAACGGGCTTCGAGGATCGTGCCGTTTCTGTGAGCATTCCGGTTACCGTCGTGCCACTTTCGTTTTGGGAACGTTATGGCCGTAAAATCGAGATAACCCTCATTGCATTATTCGGCCTTCTGATTCTGCTGGGCATCGCTATTCCCGCACGTTTCCGCCGTACGGCGATATTGCATTACGAAGATCGTCGCGATTCCGATATGCCTCGAGAGGCAAAATTCCCCCTCGGCGTCAAAGCACGCGCTGGCTTTTATCGATCGGCGAAGATCATGCTGGGACCCGGCGGTCCCGTCCGCAAAGCCGGCGTCGTCACCTTACGCGCGGGACCCGGAGGGGCAGTGTTTGCCCAGCCTCTTGGGGGCCGCAATGTGAAAGAACTTCCGCGAGAAGGCGGATTCGACGCAGCGCAACCACGTGCCGTCGCGTTGGTTAAAGGCTGGTTTCGAGTTTCCCCGGGCGTGAAGTACGAAATCGACGGCACGGGCCTCGTTTTTTTCTGGACAATACGCTGACCGCGATCTGGTAGACTCGCGGTCCCCGCCTACGCGGGGGAGGGGATCCAGGCATGTCGCTCAGCGAAAAGAAGATTGCTCCCGCATTTTTCATTGGTCTTGGGGGTGCTGGTGGGGCCATCGTCGATGACCTCGCACGTAAGGTCAAACAGAACGACTCGTTCGAGCGTTACAAGGACCTCATCCACTTCTTTGCACTCGACACGGACGCGGACGATCTTGCGCGTCTTGTGTGGGTCGATGCAGCGCACAAGTTTGTCTTATCGGACTTCGACAAACCCGAATACGTTGATTTGAAACAGGGCCACTTGCATGCCAAGGCGGACCCTTTGTTCCAGCAATGGTGGCCCGATTGGTATCGCCCGCGGGCCCAACGAGGCAAAGGCGCTGGGCAAATACGTATCGAAAGTCGTTTGTCGCTTTATCACCACATCGAAGACGACCGCGCGAAAATAATGGAGACGCTCGAAAAAGCGGTTCGTCGCGCGTACGACGTGCACAATCCGTTCCGCGCGAACAAAGCGGCCAAAATTCATATTTATGCGTCACTTGCCGGCGGCACGGGCTCCGGCGGATTTTCCATGATGGCGCTGACTGTGCGTCGTTTGCTTGGAGGTCAACGCGGGCATCGGATCATCGGCACATTCGTTTTGCCAAACGTATTTCGGAGCAAAGGATTACCTCCGAATCAATTCGATAAAATTATGGCGAATGGTTATGCTGCCCTCATGGAACTGGAATGGCTCCAGAGTGCCGGGCCTGCGTCGCCCATTGAATTCCACTACGACCCGGAAAATCCCGAACACATCTTCTCCGATCGCCCAGCGTTCGATCAAATCTACCTTGTGGAAGAAAAGACCGAATCGGGCATCGTGATTGCCGATTCGAATGAAATTTACCCTGCCGTTGCGGATGCAGCCCACGCTCAGATCTTTTCGTCCATCCTCGACCGCGAAGGTTCGACCCTCGACAACGATACACGCGAGTTGATGCAACTGGACGAACAAGGTTTTACCAAGTCTTTCGGCTCGTTCGGCATTGGAGCTCTTGTTTTGCCGGTTGCCGATATTTTGGAATATGCGGCGGTGCGTCTTGGAGCAGAATTGTTGTTGTCTGCGGTTCCCGGAGGCTCCGCGGCGCTTGGCGATGGCGCGGACCTCGATGCCGCGGACAAAGCATTCGTGCGAGGTTTGGAAGGAAAATCCGAAAGTCGTGACGCCGACGCGGAGCCTCACAAGCGTACCGTCGAATGGGCACGCGGGGGAAATGCAGGCGGAGAGGGCGTGATTCGAGCGTTTATTCGGCGCTGCGGTGAAGACGTTGCGAAAAGGATCGACGAAGCGATCAAATTACGTGGCTGGGATGATGCGGAACTTGCTGCATTCGAGAAAGACCCGGAGCGCGTTCGATCGGAAACGGCACAAGCGTTTGGTGCATTAAAAACGCAAGTCGGCAAGAGCGAAGACGCTGCGCGAGACAAAGCGCGTGAAGCGGGTCAACGAGTGGCTGCCGAAGCGGGCGAATTGTCATTGACCGATTTGGCCAAAGGCAAAGGTCCCACCGAAGCGCGGTATTTCTTGGTCCTGCTACGACAAGCCGTTGCTGCCGAGCAAGATGCGGCTCGTAAAACGTATGAACGCGGAATGGTGATGACGGATCCGCGGCTCGTCGACGATTTTAAGCGTCGTGTCGAAGAAATGGCCGTAGCGGCTCCGGAAACGCTGCTGGAAAAATTTCCCGGTCGAGAAAACGATTATTTTGAAGTCGCTGCGAGTTTTGCCTCGTGGTACCGCGATATCCTCGACGGCCTTCGTGCGCGTATTCGAGCGAATGCCATGATCGAATTTTTTGCGGCGGTGCTGCAGGAAATCGATCGTCGCCGGTTGTCGAGTTTTCACTTCTTCGCGCGGGTCGATCGTATTCATCGACGGCTTGAGGAACGCGCCGCGCGCCTTGTCGCAGCCGGTGGTCGGCGTGGCGATGGAGGCGATTCCAATCGTTATGTACTCGACGTCGAAGTGCTTCAAGACCATCGCACGGGAAAACGTCTTTGGGAGCATTTGTATACGAGGCTCGTGCGCCCGAGCGACATGCAATTGTCCGGTGCATTGGGGCGTTTGGCGCAAGTCGCCAGCCAAGGTGGGGCCGAACAGGACATCGAGCGGCGAATCATCGACGATCTGGTGCAAATGGCGGCGTCGACGTTGCGTGGTCGTATTGGCGGAAGTCTCGAAGAACGTGGGTTACGCATTGATGAAGAAGTCCGCTTTGAAGCGTCGCTCGTTTCCGCTCGTCGACGGCTCGAACGGCGAAGTGGACGGTTGCCTCCCGATTCTGATCCGCAATGGGAGGACGAAGCGCGTCGTACGCCGGAAGAGGAAATTCAAGGATACATTAAGGACAAACTTGAATTTGCGGCTGCCAAATGTGCCCCGTTCATTACGCTCGGTGCCGGAGCGCCTCTTTTGCCGGACAAGGCTTATGCCGTGATGCATTCGGAATACGAACACACGCTCGGGCCGTTCTTGGCGCATCTGGCCACGTTGCGAATCGATCGCTCGCAACTCGTTTCGTCCGACAATCCATTCGAGATTATTTTTTATCTCGCGCGGTTGGGTTGTCCGTTGCATGCCGTCAAGAGTTTGTCCGAGTATGAGCGCCGTTATCGTGCGGTCAAGGACAAGGAACTCGCCGAAGGCGCCAAAGTGCCGGGATTGCCCAAAGGTGTCCCGCAAATTCCGCTGCATATCGACCGTCATTGGGAAGGAGCACCGGATTCGGAAACGCGGCTGTTCCGGATCTCCATTGAAGGCGTGCGCGAGAACGATTCAAAGGTCGCCTTTAATGAGCGTATGGCGAAACGAAAACAAAAGGTCGGCGAAGAACAACTTCGCTCCGATGACTTGCGCGATTTTACCGTCGCCGTAGCGCTAGGAATCATTTGCCGTCTCGACAATGCATACTTGATCGAGGATCCAGACCTTCCGGAGGAAAAACGTAAGCTCGGAAAATTCCGCGACCAAGCGTTCTCGAATTACGGGCGGCGTATTGACGCGCAAAAAACCTGGATTCGTCGCGCCGTTCAATCCAAACTTTCCGAGTTCTTGGACAATCGCGAATTCACCCGTCTGGTTGTCTTGCTCGATGCCCATGCAATGGATATCGAAAAACTCGTCAAACTTTGCGACGCCGATGCGCATGCCGAAATAGAACACTTGCGCCGCGAGATTGGATCGTTCATCGCCTTCCGCAAGGAACTCGCGCGATGAAATGCTCGTGGCGTGAGCCTTCGATAACGGTGGGACTTCGCTGAGCGCCCCCGTGCCTCGCATTCGTTCCGGTCGTCCGCCGAGTCCTGCGCTTCTCGTCAGTGTCGGGGCGTTTGGCAAGGACGTCGCCCGTGCTGCGGTGGGTGCTCGCTTCGTTCACGTGGACGCCGTGGTCGACGTTCCAGGGAAAACGCCCGCTGATTCACCGACCAAAGAGCCATTTAGCGACGTACTTCTCGCATGCGAACGCGAGTTGAGCGCATTGCTCGACGTCACTCATTACCTCGAATCGTCGTCTCCCACCGACCCTCGAGGCCCACGTTGTGACGTGTTTGTCGTGGCCGATTTGGCTGAGCCAGGCATTGCTCCCGTCATCGCTCCGCTTTCCGCGGCGCTTGCCGTTTCATTACGGCGTTCATTTTCTCCCATTTTGCGTTCCGGCGATGGTGCCCTCGTCGTTTGTCCCGTGCTTGTTTGTCCACGGGCAGGTGATCGTATGGTGATGGCTCGTTCCCTCGCTGCTCTTGCCGATGTTGCTCGCGTGCGTCATTCCGCAACACGTCTTGGCGGGCGTATTTACCTTGTTGAAGATCAAAGTGGCAAGTACATCTTGTCGCGGCCGGAATTGGTGCGTTCCTTTGCGGCATTTCTTTCGTCCCTCGTTTTGCCCGCCATGCGTGACGATGATCGCGGTGCGCGAATGCTCGTGGAAGACAATGCGGAAACACCGACGTTTTCCACGTTTGCTTGTGCCAGTTTGTCTTTCGATCACCTCGCGTTGGGCCGCCTCGCGGCGTCGCGTTTTGGTCGCGAAATCCTCGACCTCATGCGCGCGCCCGTCGATCCCGCGGCAATCGATATCGCTTCCCTTGCGGCGCCGCTCGTGCCCGACCGTGCACGCCTCGATGCAGATCTTGCCGAACCGATCCCCTTGGTCGAATTCTTGTCGCCTCCCAAAATCGATGTTCCCTTGATTGAATGGCACGATGATCCCGAGACCATCGTCGAACGCAAGTTTGGGTCGATTTTCCGTGCGCGTACCGAATCGGTGCTGACCACATTCGAGGATGAAGTCGAACGGTTTCAGATGGACAAACTGAGTGCCGCCCTCGAGCAGCGAGGAAAAGCGTGCATGGACCGCGTCCTCGCGGAACTCGACAAACGCGTTGCGAATCTGGTGGCGTCGGGACCCACGGGTCATAGCCGTGCGTTGCTGGCATTGCGTGATGCCCGAACGCGAGCCAAAGGCTATTGGGAAGAAGTCGTGCGGGCAGTCGAAGCTCCCGAACTTTCGGAGCGTCCGGCGTCGCCATTGTTGGACAAATTGAGCGCTCTCGAAGAAGCGGTGCGACAACGACCGCGCCCGCTCCGTATGCGCGTTTTGGGGGCAACGGCAAGCACGATTTCGGCCATTGCCATAGGCGGATTGTTCGTTACCGCCATGCGTTTGTTTGTTCTGCCAACCCAATATTTTTTCAATCCATTGATCGGTGTTCCCGAAGGATTGTCGGGTATTTCGGTCATCCCACCCATTCCATATTTGTTGGGTGCGGCGATTGGTTTTCCTTCAACCAGTTACCGTTTGTGGAAACATCGCAAAAGGCATCACAATTGGGTCGTCGAAGCGCGTGACGACTTGGCCCAGGCGCTCGAACGTCACGTCCGTGACGATCTTGTCAGTCATTACGCACGGCGTTTGCACCATGCACGATTGTTATGGGTGCAACGTATTCTGAGTCGACTTTTGGGGCGTATCGAAGAATTGCTTTCGACGCTCGAAGCCATTCGTGCCGTCTTGGCCGAAGCGGATCGGGCGTTGCGATTCGAAGAAGCTGACGGACATCGGGCGCTTTCCGCATCGGGTTTGCTTATTTCCTCAGCACTTCATGGAACCATCGTTCGGCCTGACGATATCGACGCCATTTATGCCGACGTTCGTCCACCCGAACCACGCGCGGCCGCCGAGCGTTGGAATCGGGAGAGTTTGGCGGAGCATCCTTGGGTCGAAGCGCCGTTTGGCGCGGTGAAACCACTGCTGGAATTTTGTCGACGGGAGCTGGCTTCGATCGAAGACGTATCACCTTTTGAAGAAGGCGAATCGGCATTGCATCGCGCTGCCGATGATACGACCCGGCGCTTTTTGCGGCGCCTTTTTCTAAAACTTTCCGCTCCACTCGAAGTCACGTCCAAGTATGCGCCTTCCGCTCCTGCACCCCAGCGCGTTCTATTTGCGCCGCCGGAAGCCAAGCGCCTCATTGATTCCGTATTGGCCGACGGTGGTTTTGATAGTGCTTGGGACGTCCGCAATTTGTCGCCGGATCGCCACGCCGTGGTGCTCGTTGTCGCTCGAAGTGGTCTGCCGCTTGAAGCCATTGCCTTGGCGCGTCCGGAGGAACCATGAGGGACGCCATTTTGGAGTTGCTTGCGGCGTGGGCGCACGCAGGTCGCGTCATGCCGTGGCGCACGGGGTTTATTGGAGCGCTTGCCGCACTTGTCATTCTCGGTTACCTCGGTGCCATTGCGCGTTCGCGATTCGAATTGCGGGCGGTGCGTGTATCCACGGGGCCGTTATTTGCCGTAGCTGGTTTTATCATTTTTATCCTCGGAGTCATTGTCGCGTTCATGGATGCCATTTTGGCGTGGCAAGATATGATGCTCGTCGAAGAGCGTCTCTTGTTGCTCTTGGTACCGGGCCAAGGACAAGCGGCGTATGAAGAAGTGCGCCGGCTGTTGGGAATCGTCGAAGGCCGCCGATTTGTTCTCCCCGGGGCCGTGCACGTGCCTCTGGCACTACTTATCAACGGATTCTTGTACTTGGGTCTCGTGTATTGGGCAGCGCTCACGCTCGAAGAAATGGTGACGCTCGAGCAAAAGCCGGACGACGTTTTGGCGAAAGAGCGTGCAGAAGAACAAAAAAAAATCGTAAAAGCCATAACCGAAGGCCGACCATTGCCGGCAGTCCCGGCATCCAGCGTTCCTTTGGCGAATGACCGTTTTGGCCGCGTATTCAAGATTCTTGGGCATTGGACGAGTGTCGAATTCGTCGAAGATCGGTTCTTGCGTTGGCAAGTGCCCCTCGTTGCTTCCGTGACCGCCCTCGTATTTTTCGCATTGCCGTCTGCACTTGGGGGCCACGTATCGGCGCCGCTTTGGGTTGGTTCGGTGCTGCTGCTCGATGGTTTGCGTCGTAATCTCGCCACGCCCACCAAGCCTCCGGTCATTCCTCCACCGCCGGCGGTCACGATTGAAAAGCAACAGCGCCCGCCGATGCAACAGCTCGTCGTGGCCGTGCACGAAGCGGAAGGCCCTTTGCTTTTGCCTGCGAAACAACCCGAACCGGCACCTGGGCAACTGTCTCCCGGCACCGATCTTCGCGCCAAACGTATGCTCGAAGATCTTGCGAAGGAATTGGGCGCCGACCGTGGTTTATATGTGCACCAGGGTTTGACCGGTGACGCGTTTGCGGCGCGGAAAAACGTGCTTCTGTCGACGCCGCCTTTGTCCGGAAAAACGACGACGCTCGACCTGTTGTTGTTTTATACGTTGCTGGTCGATGCCGAGTCCGTCTTGTGGATTGCGCCGACGCCAGCCGATGCGGAAGCCGTCGAACGTCGCGTGTTGGCTCGAGCGGCAGCATTGCGGTGGAAATGGAACGTGCATTCTGCCAATCTTGCCGCGGTCGATGGAACCGTCGATCCGACGCATGGAAATACGGCGCTCGTGTTTACAGATGCTGCGGGCCTTCATCGTGAGTTGTGCGGTCGTCAGCGAGAATG
Organism: Polyangiaceae bacterium; assembly: GCA_031415295.1. GTDB lineage: Bacteria > Myxococcota_A > Polyangia > Polyangiales > Polyangiaceae > Polyangium. The sequence goes on from JANORL010001526.1 coordinate 16,077, forward strand.
GTCGGGATTTCTTGGTGGCCTAGGGCTCGTTATCATCCCCGATATCGACGAATGGCAAGGACCAGCAGGCGCCCATTTGGCACTTTTGCTACGTCGATTACGTCGGGCGGTCGGTCGGTCCGCACCCACTCCGCCGGGCGTTGCAAGTTCGGGGGAGCGTATTCGATTCTTGCTGACTGCGGCGCCGGCGTATCGTGATTTGGGTCAATATTCGGAAAGGATCATTGGTCGACCTGTCTTGCAGCTTGGTCCGGAAGTATCGGCCGCGCCGCGTCCACCAGCCGTATCGTATGGTTTGCCTTCTGCGTCGCGTCCCGGACGCGATTACCACCCCGCCGTGCGTATTCTTGGTGAAGCATTGGCCCACGGTTTTTCTGCGGAGCTCTTTGGTTACGAAAACATGTTGTCACGCGCCGACGTTGCCCGCGCGAATGAATGGAGTCTCGGACGCGGCGTCGCCACGCGTGGACGTTCGTTTGCCGGGCAAAAAGACGAAACATCGACCGCACTTGCGGGCGCGGAAGTCGTCATTGCGCGTTTGCGCGCAGATCGTTATATCTCGAATCCATCGCTCGTGATGCATATCGGCTTTCGAGCGGCCACCGTGCCGGATGCTCGAATGGCCGCGCTTGGTGCGGGGGAACGCGTCGGGAAGGCCATTCTGCCGAAAATGCCCATGACCGAGGAAAAGCCAGCGGAACAAGCTGAAAATGCAGCGCTGCCGCCTGTCGTGCAAGGCCAGCTCAATGCGGATGGTATTGCGGCGCAAGAAGTCGAGCGTAAGGTACTGATACTCTGGCAACCCGATCCGGATCCATTCTCCGCATTGCTTGCCCAAGAACGGCCACCCTTTGACCACCCGGACCTCGCACTCGGACAAACGATTGTCGTCGATCCATTGTCGGATTCCATTCAGCGTACGCATTTGCGCGCGGCGCTGAGCGAAGCGTCGTGGAGCATGGACGACCTCGTGCAAGATTTTTCGCGGCCCATCGTGCAAGCAGAAATCGAATGCTTTCGTGAGGGAGCCGAGCTGTCCGGGACGACGTTGCGCGAAAAAAAGGATATCGTGCTCGATGTTGCCCGCGGCGTTCGGCAAGACGTTTCTATGTTTTCGTTGTCATTGGGCGAAGCGCCCGGAGCGATACGTTTCGATACCGCCGGCGAGCATGCGGAAGTCGTCGATCGGCATACGGGTGACGTCTTGTTCGGAATTGAAAAATCACGGATGCTCTCTGCGGCATATCCGGGGCGTATTTTCGTTACGCGAGGAGGCCGTTACGTCGTCAAACCATTCGAGGAGCAGGATGGTCTCGAACACGGCCGGGTCGCGTGCGAACGTGAAGAACGTTGGCTCGTCACAAGTCCCATTCGCACCGTGCAAATCAAGCCGATTGAACGGCGTGCGAGCGGAAATTCCGGGCGCGGTCCGAGCGAACGTCGATCCGAGCCATTACGGTCCGTCGGTGGGTTGTCCTTTTATTTCGAGCGGCGTGTGGTCGATGTTGAGGAAACCGTATTGGGTGTACGTCGTTTTGGCCCCGATGGGCGCGAGCGCGATGCAACCTCGTATGCGGAGCCGATTGTCCACCGTTATGCAACGAAAGCCACGCTGCTCGGATTCCCCAAAGATGGCTTCGGTGATGTGAGCGCCGCGGTGCTTCATGCATTGACGCATTTGTTTCGAGTTACGGTAGCCGCATTCGTTGCTCATCGTGAAGAAGACTTGCTCGTGGTGCGCATGAAGGACGTCGGATCGTCAGGTCAATCGGGTCTGGCATTTGTCGATGCGCATCCCGGAGGCGTTGGTTATTCCGAAGCAATGACGCTCGATGTATTGCGCGTAATGGCCGGCTGGTCACTGGCGATTGTCAATCGTTGTCCAAAACGTTGCAAAGAGACGACGGGTTGCCCATCCTGTCTAAAAATCATGCGTTGTTGTGCCGAACCGCATGAAATGGACGTTCTCGACAAACCAGGCGTCGCCGAGCTATTACGGAAAATGTTGGGCACGGCCGTCGACGGGGATTAGGGTCTATGACCCAGACCAGCATCGCACCAGGCTTCGACCGAGCACCATCGGACGACGTCGGACCGTAATGGTGGCGATGCACGGCTGCGGCATGGATCGAAAAGGTCTCAGCGCTCCTTGAATTACGCGCCCACCGAATCACGGACGATTCGTGTTCGGGCCGCTCCCGCCGCTCGAATGGTTCGAACCCAGCCTACATGATTCTTCTTGTCAAGCGATCGGCTTCGGCGTAGCATGCAAGAACCGTCGTATGCTTGACCTTATCACCATTGAATCGAGCGCACTCCCCGACAACTCCCGCGTCGCCGCGTTTCGTGGCGTGGAGGCCATCTCGAGACCGTATGAGTTCGAGATCATGGTCGTCATCGAGGAGGCAGAAGGCGACGACATTGACCTTGCGGACGGAATCGGCTCCAAAGCGCGGCTCATCGTGGACCGCGCGGACGATAAACTGCCGCCTTTCATTATCGCAGGCGTCGTCGCGAGCCTCGAGCACGTACACACGTTCGCGAACCGATCGCTGATTCGCGTCGTGCTCGTGCCACGTCTTTGGCTGCTTGGGCTTTCGCAGCATTCGCGAAACTTCACGAAGAAGAGCATTCCCGACATCATCAAGGACATTCTCGAGGACAATGGGTTCACGTCGGACGATTTTGAGATCCGCCTCTTTGATTACGCGGAGGAGGAACACGTCTGCCAATACCACGAGAGCGATCTCGCTTTTATTTCGCGCTGGATGGAGCGTGAAGGCATTTATTATTACTTCGAGCACACTGAGAATGGCGAGAAGCTCATTTTGAGCGATCAGTCGTCTTATCCGGAAGAGCCGCTCGGTAAGCCAATACGGTATTTCCCGCAGACGGGTTCGGACAGGAGCGCAGGCGCGTCGTTCCGCATGTTTCGGGCGCGACACCAGACGCTGCCCGCCGTGGTGAAGCTCAAGGATTATGATTACGCCAAACCGAACCTCGACGTTTCCGGTAGCGCGGACATATCGTCCCACGGTACGGCCGAAGTGTCGGTGTATGGCGCGCGTTTCTTTTCGCCGTCCGATGGCAAACGCCTCGCCAAACTCCGCGCGGACGAGATGCTCGCCCGGGCGGTCGTTTACCAAGCAATCGGGACGGCGTCGCATCAGCGGAGCGGATATACATTCGAACTCGACGAACACCCGAAGGCGTCGTTCAACAAGAAATACTTGGCGATTGAAATCAGACATTTCGGCAATCAGGCGGTCGGGGATTCGCAATGGAAAGGGCTTCTGGATATTGAGCACGATGACGTCTATTTCGTCGAGATCGATGCGATTCCCGCAGATACACAATTCCGACCCATGAGTGGCACGCCTTGGCCGCGCATCTACGGCGTCGAGAACGGCGTCGTCGACGGCGCCGCCGACAGCGAGTATGCCCAGATGGACGATCAGGGTCGATATTTGGCGAAATTCAAGTACGACGAGAGTCGCCTGAAGGGCGGCAGTGCGACAACGTATGTTCGCATGATGCAGCCTCATGGCGGTGGCATTGAGGGGTTCCATTTTCCGCTGCGCAAGGGGACGGAGGTCATGTTTACGTTCCTCGGCGGCGACCCGGATCGCCCTGTTATCAGCGGCGTTGTGCCAAACGCGCTCACGCCCAGCCCGGTCACGAGCGGAAATCATACGAAAAACGTCATTCAGACGGGAGGTCGCAATCGGCTCGAGCTGGAAGATCTCGCCGGTCAGCAACGGGTCACCCTTTCGACACCGTACTCCAATTCCTACATTCGCATGGGCTCGCCTAATGAAGATCACGAACTCATCGTAAAGACCGACGACAACACTCTGCTCGACGCCGGAAAAAACTACGATATGACCGTCGGTCAAAATGGTGGCGGCGGCTGGAGTGTCATGGTGAAAGACAACTGGGAATCGTCGATTGGCGGCGGTATGCTCCTCGGTGTCGGCCTCAGCGTGTGTGAAGATATCGGCGTCGGCTGCATGAAAATCATCACAGCGAGCCATATCAACATCGA
>JANORL010001527.1:0-5124 GCA_031415295.1 Polyangiaceae bacterium
GCCATTCGTTCGATCGTTGGGGCATCGAAGAGGTCGCTACAATATTCGAGCGAGCCGCGAATACCGTCCGCGGTTTCGCCGAGCGAAAGCGTCAAGTCGAACTTGGCCGTTGTCGCATCGAAAGGTTCAGCATGCATCTCGAGATTCGTCAGCACGGCGTCTTCGAACGGTGCGTTTTGCAAGACGAACATCACTTGGAAAATGGGCGAACGACTCATGTCGCGCACGGGCGCCAATTCTTCGACCAATTTCTCGAAAGGAACGTCTTGATGGGCATAAGCGCCGAGCGCTTCTTCGCGCACTTGGGTCAGGAAATCTTTGAATGTAGATTGGCCGGACAGACGAGTACGAAGGGCAAGGATATTGACGAAGAACCCAATGAGGCCTTCAGATTCGGCGCGTGTACGATTGGCGATGGGCGTCCCAATGACAATGTCGTCCTGGCCGGTCGTGCGATGCAAAAGAATGGCGAAGGCGCTGAGCAGCGTCATGAATAGCGTTGCACCTTCACGGCGACTCGTGCGCACGAGGGCCAGCGACAGCTCGTGGGACAGCGTCACGGGAATCGCACCACCGCGGTGGGATTGAATGGGCGGTCGGGGTTTGTCGGTGTACAATTCGATGGTCGCAGGGGCTCCTGAAAGGCGCTCTTTCCAATACCGGATCTGTGTTTCCAGCGTTTCTGCGGTGAGCCATTGCCGTTGCCACGCGGCGTAGTCGGCATATTGAATCGGCATGGGTGGTAATGGTGCAGGGTTGCCTGCGGCATAAGCTTCGTAAAGCGCGGCAACTTCGCGCACGAAGATGCCCATGGACCAGCCATCGGAGACAATATGGTGCATCGTGAGCAAAAGTACGTGTTCGGTCTCGGACAAACTTAGCAGTGTCGTCCGAACCAATGGGCCCCGTGCCAAATCAAAAGGCTTCTGGGCTTCTTCGGCAACCAATCGTTGGACGTCGGAGGTTGCGACATGCACGGCCCGTAAAACCCATAACGTATGGGTCGCGATTGCCTGGGTTGCATTGCCATCCACAACGGGAAACGTCGTTCGTAATGCTTCGTGACGATTCACGATTTCTTGCAAACTGCGTTCGAGCGCCGATACGTCGAGCGGTCCCGTGAGGCGCACGGCGGCAGATATGTTGTAGAATGCGCTGCCCGGCTTGAGTTGGTCCAGGAACCACAATCGTTGCTGTGCAAAAGAGAGTGGCAATTGCCCATTGCGCGGTACAGGTACAAGGGGTGGAGGCGTTATTTCGCGGGTTGCGTTACGAGCAGCGTCGATCCGTTCCGCAAGCAATGTAATGGTAGGCGCCTCGAAAAGCGACCGTAATGGTAAATCGATCCCAAACGCCATACGGATACGCGACACGACTTGTGTCGCAATCAGCGAGTGACCACCTAACTCGAAGAAATTGTCGAATGCACCTACGTGATCGATATGCAACACGTCGGCCCAGATGCCGGCCAGCATTTCTTCTACGTGATTTCGTGGAGCAAAAAAATCCGACGCGTTCGTCGTTTGCCCATCGGGTGCCGGCAACGCCTGGCGATCGATCTTGCCATTGGGCGTCAAGGGCAATGATTCCAAGAAAACGAAAGCGGTTGGAACCATGTAATCGGGAAGCTTTTCCTTTAACCATGCACGCAGCTCCCCCTCTCCACCTAGCGGCGTAGCCGCGGAGCTGGAGAGGGGGCCCGGGGGTGAGGCGCAGACATAGGCGACAAGGCGTTTGTCGCCCGGAACGTCTTCGCGGGTGATGACCACGCTATAACGCACCGCTGCGTGTTGCCCGAGTACGTTTTCGATTTCGCCGAGTTCGACACGGAATCCACGAATCTTGACTTGATGGTCGAGACGACCGATGAATTCGAGATTACCGTCCGCGCGCCATCGACAGAGATCACCGGTCTTGTAAAGACGGGCGCCCGGCTCATCGGCGAATGGATCCGGGACAAACCGTTCCGCGGTCAAACCCGGGCGGTCGAGGTAGCCGCGAGCCAACTGTACACCCGATAGGAAAAGCTCCCCGGCGACATCCAATGGTAAGGGGCAGAGGAAGCCGTCGAGCACGTAGGCTCGAACGTTGGCTCGTGGTGTTCCGATGGGGACCGTGGTTTCCGTGCTATTGGCCCCATTTCCCACGAGAACGTCAATCGTCGACTCGGTGGGACCGTACAGATTGCAAACCCCCTCTCGAGCAATGCTCAGAAGCGCCTGCTGCACGCGCCGTGAGAGAACTTCGCCACCAGAACATACGAGCCGGAGGCTGGCTTGCCTTGTGAATGCTCCGCTGTCCAGCATTGCTTCGAGCAGCGTGGGAACGCCTTGGATCACGGTCACTTGCCGCTCACGAATCAGGTGACCCAGCGCTTGAGGGTCCGTGTGCAGGTCGGGGGGGGCAACGATAAGGCATCCGCCCGTCAGCCACGGCGCCCAGAACTCCCACACCGAGGCATCGAAACAAATCGGCGTCTTTTGTAGGACTCGGTCGCGTGCATCGAACTTAAGATCGCGCATGAACCACGCCATATGGTTCACGAACCCTCGATGCAGCACCACGACACCTTTCGGTCGTCCTGTAGATCCCGAGGTATAGATCACATACATTGCATTGTCAGGACGCACGTCACTCATAGGCGCCATTTCTGGCTGCTCCGCCCATTGCAGCGTATCCTCATCGAGATGCAGAACATGCCCATGGTATGCTGGCAGTTTGTCCACGGTCCGCGCTTGCGTCAGTAGCACCGGCACGCGTGAGTCGACAAGCATGAAGGACAAACGAACCTTTGGGTACGAAGGATCGATGGGCACGTATGCACCACCGGCTTTGAGAATGCTGAGCAGCCCGACGACCATTTCAATGGAACGCTCGACGCAAAGTCCAACCAAGACATCGGGCCCCACACCGAGCTTTTGTAAATGGTGCGCAAGCTGATTCGAGCGAGCATCGAGTTCGGCATAGGTGAGTTGTTCGTCTTGGTAAACGACAGCAATCGCATCCGGCGTTCTTGCTGCCTGGTCGGCAAACAAATCGTGAATGCACTTATCGTCGGGATATTCGCGCGCTGTGTCGTTCCATTCCACGAGCAATTGATGCCGCTCGGCTGCGGTGAGCAGTGGCAATGTGGCAACGGCCGCGTCGGGCGTTTGCACGATGGCGTGCAACAGGACCTCAAAATGCTTGGCCAAACGTTCGATCGTTGAACCATCGAAACAGTCCGTCGCATACGAAATCTCAACATGAATTTCGTTCCCAGGCACGATCACGAGGGACAACAGATAGTTCGTCTGTTCCACCATTCGCACATTCGTGACCGTGAAGGGCATATTGTCTTGCAACAGCGCTTCATCGACAGGATAATTTTCGACGACGAGCAAGGTATGAAAAAGCGGCATTCCGCGAGGCACATCGCTCCATCCCTGGATATCGGCAAGGGAACTGTGACCATAAGGCAATTGCATTGCCTGGTCGTCTTGCAATCGTTTGAGCCAAGGAACGACGCAATCGTCGTGCGTAACGCGCACGCGCACAGGCAGCGTATTGATGAACAACCCCACCATGGTGTCGACGCCAGGAACGTCAATGGCGCGTCCCGATTGAGTGGCGCCAAAAACAACGTCGTTTTCGCCACTGTAACGGCAAAGGAGCAACCCCCACGCGGCCTGAAAAAGGGTGCTCAGCGTGAGCCCATGTTCACGCGCGAATTGCTCGACGACTGATGTCATCGCCGAGGAAAGAATGGTCTTTTTCGCAATGACCGCAAGGATGACCTGGGAATGGCCAGATCGCTCGACGACGAAGGGAGTTGGTGACGAAAAACCGCGGAGGTTATTGCGCCAAAACGTTTCGGCTTGTCCCCGGTCCTGCTTCGTCAACCATTCGATGTAACGACGATAAGGGTGTGGAGACGGCAATTGAACAGCGGTATCGTTGCAAGCAGCCTGATAAAATGTGAAAAGCTCTTTGAAAAGGATCGGCATCGACCATCCGTCCAGAAGCAAATGATGGTGACTCCAAACCATTTGGTAAGCATGTTCATCGAGCTGGAAGAGCGTGATTCGTGTTAATGGGGCAACCTGTACGTCGAACCCTTTGGCGCGATCTTCCCGCATGAATGCGGCAATGCTTGCCTCCTGGTCGGCGTCTTGCATCGAGCGCAGATCGTATTCGGTCCAGGGTACGCCGGCATTTGCGTGAACGATTTGTAATGGTGTGTCCAGGCCTTCCCAGACGAATGCGCTGCGCAACGTCGCGTGCCGCAACTGGACGCGGTTCCACGCCTCTTTGAATGCGGATATTCGCAAACCGGCTTCAATACGGAAGGAGAGTTGTTCGACGTATACGCCTGAGCCTTCGTCGCGCAAGGCATGAAAGAGCATTCCCTGCTGCATGGGCGAGAGAGGATAAATATCCTCGACGTGTTTGCCTTGACCGACCAACCGATCCACGGCGGTTTGCGTCAAGTTTGCCAGGGGAAAGTCCGTCGGCGTGCATCCGCCGGCATCTGGCGAATGGCAATGAGCGACGAGCGTTCGTAATGCATTTAAAAACCCACGCGCCAACCGGTCGATGGTCTCTCGGTGGTGCCGATTCTCGCTGTAGGTAAAGCTCATACGCAATTGCCCGTCGGCGACGTAACCATTGATGTCGATCAAATGGGTCCGCAATTCATTTTGGCTTTCGACGGGTCCCGTCGATTCTTTGGCCAATGCAAACAACGAGGACGCAGCAACGGTGGCGTCGAACTGTCCTAGATAGTTGAAGACGATTTCGGCATGCGGCGGCAAGGGTTCTTTGTGTCGCAAATATCGGAGCAATCCATAACCGACCCCTCGATTTGGAACCCGTCGCAATTGTTCTTTGACGGATTTGAGGGTTTCACCTGGTGATGCATCGGGCAAGTGCAGCATAATGGGAAACAACGAGGTAAACCAACCCACAGTGCGTGACAAATCGAGATCGTCGCCGATTTCCTCTCGACCGTGTCCTTCCAAGTCGATGCACACTTGTCGATTGCCCGCCCACGTGGCGAGGGCTTGGCCCAGTGCCGTAAGCAATACGTCGTTGATCTGCGTGCGGTATACTTGGGGCACGTCGTGAAGCAAAGCGCGCGTTTCT
>JANORL010001528.1:0-6378 GCA_031415295.1 Polyangiaceae bacterium
TGTTTGTCGAAAATCACCACGCCGCGGGGAACTCGACGTAGCCCCCATTCGCACACTCGGTGGCTTTGTCCGATGCCGCCCCATCCAAGTCGTGAGCAATTCGTCGCGAGCATTATCCGTACGCACCAAGAAATCGCGATCAGAAAACATTGCATACCATGGATCCGGCGTCCGATAATACGTGAGCATCAGCGACCCCTCGTCCGCTGCCCATAACGTCACTTCGACGCCACTCGCTGGTTTTCCAGCCGCATCCTTGACGACAACCTCGACGTCCAGTGTCTCCCCCGGCAACGCATTCGTTTTTCCGGGTCGCACATCGACATCCAACTTCCGCGCCGTAGAATCGACTCCAACGCTAAAGTGCTCGGTTCTCACGTCGTTGTCCGAAATCGCCGTCACGGTCGCACGAACCACGGGCATCATTGCGGGTGTCACTGGCACCTCGAGCGTGGTTTTCTTACCAGCCGGCGCGAGTTCCACGGTCCTTCGATCCATGATGCCTTCGCGCTCGAATGTCACCATCGCTTTCGCTGGTTTTGTAAATGGCGACGTCAACGTCACGTGTGCCATTTTTCCGACGTGAAGTGTCGCTTCCATTTCAATGGTCAAGCGAGGCGAATCTTCTGGTGGCGGCGGTGGCGGCGGTGGTGGTGGCGATGGCGGCGGAGAAGCTGTATTCGTTGCTGCAGGTGACGGCGTCGCTACCGCTTCGACACGGTGCGCATAGGACGACATGGCCACACGCCCCTGGCTATCCTTCGTGGTTGCTTGAATGACGATGAGATCTTCCGCTGCGGGAGCTTGCTTCGGCGTTTGGAACGAACAACCCACCGGCAATTGTCCCGTCGTTACGTCACACGACCCCAGCACGCGGTCTTCGAATGACCGATCGTCTTTGCGCGTATGATAAATCATTTCGATATGCACAGGCGCAATACGACGTTCGCCGGAAGGTGTCACCACCAGCGCTTTCGGTTCGACCATCGTTCCCGGATCAATCCATAATTCTTTGGGGTTGGCCAATGCCACGTATACATCCGCGGGATGAATCATCACGCTTTCTTCAGAGATTTGCACGCGTCGATCCAAATCCATGATTTCGGACTGACAGGTGATCGTTTCGGTCGTGACTTGTCCGGCCAAAGACGTCGATGCAGACAGGGAAAACGCTCCTCGAGCATCAAGGTGCCCCGAAGCTTGATTGATACGCGCCGATGGCGGATAGACGTTTTCCAAACCCACTGAGAAATGATCCAACCCCGGAATGTTGAACGACGCCGATCCGCGATTCATCACGATTTTCGCCGTCGCGCCCGCCATGGGAGCGCCATACAAATATTCGCCACGAGCCGTGCATGTCATTCGTTCGCCGGCAATATACGCCGGTTTGTCCACGGTAACGAACGCTTTGCTTTCGACCGGACGATACTGATCCACGGAAAAATACGAACGCATGATTCCCCGAGCCATCTGGACATCCACGCGGTAATACCCAAGCGGAGCATCGATCGGAATGGGCAATTCCGCCGAAAATGTACCAAAACGCGAAAAACTTCGCCGCATACGAGCAATTTCGTTATCGTGGCCATTCGTGATCCGCACCAGAACGTCGCCTTCTTTCGGCGTCACGAGCCCCGACGTAACCGGCAATCGCACAATCCCTTTGATTTCGACAGTTTCCCCCGGCCGATAAATGCCACGCCCCGTAAAAAGTCTGCCCACGGGCTCCGCAAGATTAGGGACATTGACCTTTTGATACGCCCAATCGTCGCCTTGTTCCACGACCACCGCCAATTCCTCCGACCGCTGCGACGTAAATCGAAGAGGTACGGATGCAATGCCCCCCGCATCCGCTTTGGAAGACGAAAGCAACGTCGGACGTCCGCCAGCTGGCAATGCGTACAAATCCACGCGCGCTCCAGGCATCGCCGCGCCATCCGACAAACGCGTCGCCCACACGATCGCGTCTTCCGGCGACGTTTTCGTCAACAACCCAATATCCGTCAATTGCATTTCGCGCTCGACGATCACCGGATCAGTCGCTCCAGACATTCGAAACGAAGCCCTCGCCAACACCGGACCTTTGGTCGTCGTCGTCGGCAAAAGTTCGTCCACCGAAATGCGCTGCCAATTGGATTCATTCGTTTTTCCGCCAGGAACGACGCGTTGTTTGGCCGTAGCCAAAGCCGCAAGAGGTTTGGGTTTTCCCACCAAACGTTCGAGAACTTCGTCGCGCCCAATGGGCAGCATCGAAATCGTTGATTCGGGCGTATTCAGCACACCAACAGGCAGAGCATGCTTTCCTGGGGCCCAATAAATGCCATTCGCCCCAAACGTCACTTCAGCGGGTAAATCACCAAATCGCAACTTGCGTAGGGGTTGTACGCCTACCAGTTGCCCATGTACATCACGTAACGGTTTTGCGCCGATTGAACTACGGATCCCAATCGTATAGGTTTTTCCCGGCTCGAAACTAGCATTGAGCTGCACTTCGGTAGGACCGTTTTCCACACCACCCACTTCGTACGCAGAAAACGAATCCGTGGTGGGTTCGATAAAAATGGCTTGCTCCCAATTCTCCGAAGAAAGTGGCGTCGCAAAAGCTAGTTTGACGTCGTGTTCATTCGGATCGCAAGCGCCCTTGTCGGTTGGATGAGGCGTGCAATTCGCCGAAGTCAATGCAAAAGGACTCAACGTCCGAAAACGAATTTCCTTTGTTTGGCCCATGCCCACGTCCCCCTCGGAACTATGCAACGATCCATCGACACGTACCATCACTTCCGAATCACGAGGCAATCCACCTCGAGGTGTCAAAACCACGTGGTCTTTTTCGATTTCCTTGATTGCGAAAGGAATCGACTTTTTATGGGCAACAATCGTTACCGCACGTAAAATCTCGGACGCGTTCACGAGTTGATTCAAAAACAGTGTAATTGTAGAATCAGGCAAAACTGACGTCGAATTCGCTTCAGGCTCGCTTCCAATGATGTTCAGCGTCTCGGTGTTGAATGAAAAATGAAATGATTCTTCGAGAATTTTACCCGCCGCCGACATCGTTCCTTTCGGAATCTCGACGCGTATCGTGCTCGCTTTGGCAAATGGTTTGTCGGGCGTGAAGCGGAGCGCCGTCGTCCCGATCCATGCGGTTTTTCCAGGAACCGGTGGCGTAATGACGAGCGGCGAATTCCCAGTCGTCGAGGTCTCGCCGACGTTGCGTAAAGGTTGATTAAAAACGACAGTAATCTCAGCAGCTTGTTCAACTTTATTTTGCGGGGATGCAAACACGACACGGAACGGACCATCATCGGTCGGAACGACGAAAGACGCAGACAGAGGCGCAAGTTCACCCCGAATTGGCGCGTGCGGAGGTTGTATCGTCGCCCCAGGCATACAGGCAGACGTACCAGCGGCGAGCAACAGCACGATCGATGGGCGACGGACAGTCATGGTCATCCTCGGACACTAAGAAACAGCCAGAGTTCCGGCACAGTGAATTCAGTCAAAGATTGCCGGGAAATCGACCAAGAAACCTGAGCACCAAGTCCGGCCTATCCGTCTGGCCGATGTCGATTCCCGAATCGAACACGGTGCCGTAGAACGACGGGTCATCTGCAAATCCGGCACCCAGGTCCGTAGCGAACATATCGGTAAACGTATGGCTTTTCTTGCTGTGAACGGCTGCAGCGATCTCCACGGATTGTGCGGTATCGCGAATTTCGACGATAATCGGCGGATGCGCGGCAAAATGCGCCCATTCCGTATCGAATTCGGCCAAACTCGCCACGCGAATCATGGTCAGGATCTTCGGTTCGAGCGCCAATGCCGCATCGATTTTTTCGACGCTATCCGTATCGAAAATGGCCCAGTCGAGCGTGTCCGTTTTGTGCACGGCATCAATCAGCAAATCCACACGATCGGTCTTGTTCGCATCAAGAAGCACGTGGACCTTTCCGCGCGCCTCGAGCAATACTTCTTCAATGGTCGGGACGTGATCGCACGAATAGTCGCCGACAAACTTTCCTTGATCAATCTTCAACGATTGCACTTGTGCCAGGGTCATGTCGGCAACTTCACCCATACCGTCCGTCGTACGATCGACCGACGTATCGTGCATGTTGACGAGAACCCCGTCTTTCGTCGCACGAGGATCCGTTTCGACAAACTCGATGCCCAATGCAATGGCCGCTCGGATGCTCGATAAGATATTTTCCGGCGCAATAATCCCAATTTGTCCCCCTGCCCCACGATGACCACTCACCATACGCGTATTACACGTCGGATCCGCAATACATGTCGCAGGCACAGGCGTCACACGATTAGGTGACGTTTTGGCCGTGCAGTCGAAAACTGCTGGATCGAGCACCGGTAAAACGCCTCCGCCAGCGCCCCCACCACCGTCACCACCGGTGCTGCTCGATGTCGTTTGGGCATCATTGCCGCATCCACCGAGCGTCAACAAACTCGAAATGAAAAGCGCCCAGATTCGACATGATGAAACAGATTTCATGGTTTTTCCCCGGAAGAACTTCAAGTGACATCTGGACGCAACATCCAGCGCCTCGATTGTCAAACGTCCGCAGGATATCAGACAACAGTTCGGCCCCGTCGGTCAAGCGCGTTTTCTTTTCACGGCGAATATGTTCTCCTTTTTGTTCTTGACCATCGAAAAATGAGCCAAGGCCTCGCCGAACGCTGCGCTTGGTGGTCATACCGATTCGCCTGTAGCCCTGCAAGAAACTATGATGCAATGGGAGAAAGCGTTCGAGGCTCGAACGGACGCAACCTACCAATTAGCGACCTTTTTGCCGGCTAAAAGGCTAGAGAACCAAGCTCATCTCGATGTCCTCGTCGGGAATTTCGTGTCCGCCGAAAAGAATGCCCGCGAATCCATGCTGCTACGCGCGTCGAGTTCAATGCTCGTCGACCATAGCGTGCCGATGGTGGAGCTCGCGCATATCATGGTGGAATCAGGGCAAACTCGACAAGCTGGTAAACTCGCCCAGGATTATTTGGGTCGCTCGGCCGCATGGGAGCCACCAGGCAAAGGGATCGATTTTGTCCGCCCACAAATGCTCGAATTCGCTCGAATGAACAATACATTGACGCTGCAAGCGTTCGCAGAACAGCGGGAGATGTGGGGGTACGGGACGCATCGAACATCGCGCAATCGAGCGCTACGGGTCGCCATTCCATTTGGTATGTGGGTTATGCCAACCTCGTCCATGATGCAGCATCGGCACACGAGGCGCTCGAACGATTATCCAATTATGAACAATCGGCCTGGCCTGCCGCCTGGACGTCGGATCTTGCTGCCGCCGGACGCGCCTATTTGCTCGCGGGAAAGGTGGATGAATCGATTCCGTGGCTCGAACGAGCAACCCAGCATTGCCGCACGTTTTCGGATCCGATATTTCACGTGAGATCTCATTTATGGTTGGGGCAAGCCCGCGATCTCAAAGGAGATATATCTGGGGCGTGTACGGCCTACAAAGTGGTCCTCGACCATTGGGGACACGCAAAACCCAAAAGCATCACGGCGGATGATGCACGCTCCCACGCTCGGGCACTTGGCTGCCCCCAATAATGCAGATTGGGTTTCACCCAGTGCGACAGCGCCCCTGAGCTGTGCCAGGAGTACGGCGTATTAGGTATTGGTTCGTCCGCGATGCGGTCGAAGCAATCGCGCGCTTCGGGGTTTCATGTGGTATTGGCGCGATCATCTAGCGCCCGTTTTGGGTCGATGATGGCCATAAGTGATGTAGGGTGGGGTTGATTTCGAGGCGGAAACAAGCGCAGGACGTCTGTTGTTGTCCTTAGAGGTTATTCCGCAGGAATTGCGAGCGTTGAATTGCAACGTGCCGCAGCCTACGGAATTTCCACTTTCGCGGGGTCACTCGTCTGCGACGGGTTGGGGACCAGGAACGATGCCGGCGATGTCCGGATCTTCGCCAGGCGGCCCGTCACCGGCGTTCTTTTTGTCGCGTTTGCGCACGTCGCGATCGGCAGCCTTGTCTTGCTGCTTCTGTTGACGCGCGCGTTCCTTGTTCCGCTTATCGGCTCCTTGTCTGCCCATCAGACTTCTCCTTCCGGGGGGAAAGGAACGCTACCGACGGCGCGAGCGCCCCCCGGGAGGAACCAATCATTGAATCTCCATCATTCGACTGAGATCCTGTCATCAAGATTGGGTTGCGCCTGCGCCGTCAGTCACGTTCGGTCGACTAGTACCGGCCGCGACCGCCACCACCACCACCGCTGCGGCCGCCGCCGCCGCCGCCACGACCGCCGCCACCGCCGCCGCCGCCGTAACCGCCACCGCCGCCGCCACCGTAACCGCCGCCGCCGCCGCCGCCGAAGCCGCCACCACCACCGCGCGGG
>JANORL010001529.1:0-3818 GCA_031415295.1 Polyangiaceae bacterium
CGTGCCTGTGCGTCGGTATCAACTGGCAGAAGCATTGGCAAGTAGTTTTTCGAGCGACGCGAATCTGGTCACATCGTCGCCCGAGCGAACGTTGGCTGGTCCAGCACGACGATTGCGCATCTTGATTGCGGAAGACAATCCGGTGAACCAACGAGTCGCCAAATTGCTCGTGGAACGTGATGGGCACCGCGCGGAGGTCGTAGGTAATGGCGTGGAAGCCGTGCGCGAAGCGACGGCGCGGCATTACGACATCATCCTGATGGACATGCGTATGCCGGAGATGGATGGCACCACAGCGACGCGTCACATTCGCGAAGCGTTGCCGAAAGAACGATCGCCCTACATCATTGCCCTGACGGCCAATGCGAGTTCTGCGGATCGTGACAAGTGCATGGAAGCTGGAATGGACGCATTTTTATCCAAACCCATTGCGATCAACGAATTGCGATCTGCCATTTTGAGTATTGCGTCGCGCCAAAGCACAACCATTTCGCCAACAGAATACTCATCCAGCGTCGATTTCGACATGAGCAAGCTGGAAGAACTCGCCGCGTTGACCAACGACGATCACGAAACCATTGCTGCGATCGTTGGCGATTTCCTGCTATCCGCGTCCGCGCACATGACGGCCATGCAAGTGGCGCTCGACAAACAGGATGCCGACGCTTTGGTCCGAGCCGCTCACACCCTCAAAGGAAGCAGCGGCCAGGTCGGAGCCGTTGGGCTGATGGAGGCGTGCAAAGAAATGGAGGAGCTCGCAAGCACGGCGCAGTTCGGTAAAGCTCGAGCATACATCGACATTGTCGAATCGAGGCTCCTGGCGGCCCGGAAAGACATCGAGGTTTGGTGCGTGTCTCATACTATACACACCAAACGACCCGAATGACGCGCGTGGTAGGAACGAGAGATTTTGCCAGCATGCGAACTCGACGTGGACCTGGTCTACACCGACGTCTTCGACGCGAGCCTCGAGCAACCTGTCGCGACGAGTTGAAACTCCGAAACCCCGTGCGGCGCCCCCACCATGCTCGTCTTAAGCATCATGTTTCATCCTCTTGACATCTAATTACATGATGGTAGGTTCTGTTGTGCCACTTGGCAACACGTACATGGAGGATCGAATGGGGCCGGAATTGGTGACGAGTTTCGATGACGTGCGAGCAAGCATTCGACAATTTAACGTGGATTTGGAGCGTAGTGGGGATCTGGCGGCACGCCTCAAGATGAATCGCGCGTGGTATTATGATCCCGAACTCGACATGGTCGGACCCAGCAAATTTATCGGTTATGCGGGAATGACGGCCAATCGCTACATCGTTGAAGGTGCAACTGACGGTAAACAAACCGAGCCTATTCTCAAGCGTTGGTTCCGCGTACTCGATAACAACAGTCCGGAAGCGGCGTTCGTGCGTTCACGCGCGGAAGCGTTGGTGACAAAGCACGGCAATTCCTTGAGCAAAGTGGCGCGATTCTGTGCACCACACAGTTGGAAAGTCGGGGGCAACGAGTCGCTTGCTCGTCCAGGTGTTCATGCAACTCGAGGGCGACGAACCATTCACGCCACAATCATTCGCGGCGAAACCCATTACGTCGCAGAATGCGAACAACTTGCCGTCGTGACACAAGGTTCGACAATTGACGAAACAATGCAAAATCTGCGTGAAGCTGTGGAACTACATTTAGAGGGCGAAGACATGGCGGCGCTCGGGCTGGCACCCGATCCGGTCATTCTTGTAAGTATGGAGCTGCAACCGTGGGCGGCTTGAAGAGGTTGTCGGGTGACGATGTCATCCGCATTTTCTTGATTGCCGGGTTTATCGTTCATAGCCAACAAGGCAGTCACGTCAAACTTCGACGCACGGCTGGAAACGATACGCAAACGCTCACAATTCCGCGTCACAAAGAACTAGACGCTGGAACGTTGCGCGCCATCGTTCGACAGGCAGGACGATTCTTGCCAGATGCGTGGCTCAAGCTTCACTTCTTCGACGCGTAAACGTTCGCCCTACAACTCCTTCGCCACTCGCTCGCGCACCCATTCACTCGCCGCACGCGTCCCCAGCTTCCCGCCAACATCCACCGTACACGCACCTTCGTTTATGGCTTCCGCCACAACCCGCTCGATACGTTTTTCTTCGTCGGGATAACCCAAAAACGTCAGCAGCATCCCCGCCGTCAGTAATGCCGCAAATGGATTCGCTATGTCTTTGCCCGCAAGGGGCGGAGCCGATCCATGCACTGGCTCGAACAACGCCACCCGCGACGGATCCGATGCGTGCACGTTAGCACTCGCCGCCATACCTAGACCGCCTTGCAGGGCCGCCCCAAGGTCCGTCACGATATCACCAAACAGGTTGTTCATGACCATCACCTCGAATTGCGACGGATCCTGAATCATCAGCAAACATAAGGCATCCACATACAAATGTCGCCCTTCGATGCCGGCATACTCGCGTTTTACCTCGTCGAATACGCGATACCAAAGTTCATGGGCATGGCGCATCGCATTGGATTTATCCGCCATGCATACTTTGGTTTTCCCGTTTTTCTTGGCGTATTCAAACGCTGCGCGAATGATCCGCTCGACGCCTTTACGCGTATTGAGATCCTCGTTGATGGCCACTTCGTCGGGCGTACCGCGCTTGAATTGACCACCCATACCGACGTATATACCTTCGGTGTTTTCGCGAAAGACCACCATGTCCACGTGTTTCGCCCCGCGGTTCTTGAGCGGCACGAGCCTATCGGAAAGCGCCTTGACGGGGCGAATGTTGGCATAAAGATCGAAACCGAACCTCATGCCAAAAAGAATGTCCCGCGCATGTTCGAGACCGGGGACGCGCGGGTCACCCAAGGCGCCAAGCAGGACCGCTGCGCATTCGTTTTGAATCGCCGATTGGATTTCTTTGGGAAACGTGGTCCCGTCTCGAAGGTAACGATCAGCACCTAGGTCGAGTTGCCAAAGGTCGAGCGGCAGGCCGGCTTTGTCCCGGTACGTTTCGAGCAACAAGCTAGCCTCGTGCGTAACGCTCGGGCCAATCCCATCTCCCCCGATGATGGCAATCTTTTTATGTTGCGATTCCACGATGATGCGTTCTCCTCAGCCGAGTGCTTGCGTGACGGGTACATCCACGAAACAAACGCGACCATAGCAGCAGAAGATAGACGAGCGGAAACTATTTGATCAACGACGCAATGCATTACGCGTCACATTCGGCCAACATCAGCGAGGAGCTGTTCACGCCGTTCTTGTGTGGGGCGTACGAACACGCACCCGTAGACACTCGCAGCCAAGATCGGCGATACTGCCTCCATGCTGTACCTTTTCCTCGTGGTATTCGCAGCGTTTGGCCTACGGTTTCGGCGTAACATGGCCCCGGTCATCCTGGCCTTCGTGACCTTATTGAGTGCGTGTTCGGTTGTTGGCGGATCATCGACGTTGCCGCCGATACACCTTCCGAAGGCCCAAGTGCGCGAGGTTTGTTGGGAGCCGCCAAACCCGGAAGGCGACGACGATACGATGGATACGACCGACACGGGCGACGTCGGCAAGTATTTCATGATTGTCAATAACAAAGATGTCATCTACAGCAAAAATCGGTGGGGATTTGCTGGGGCAATACGAGACGGTGGATTCATCTACAAGTACGTCGAGAGCGCCCCCATTGAAAACTTGCGATTGATTCCAGTGAGCCGCACGGACGCGTGGTGCTCGCGTATTCCAAGGCCGACCGATCCCGAGGTGCTGCAATGGTTGACCCCTTCCGCTGAACCCACAGCCATGGTGAAAAATTCACCGGCCGCGAAAAACCTGTTAG
>JANORL010001530.1:0-4342 GCA_031415295.1 Polyangiaceae bacterium
CTTCGAGCTTCTTCGCACTCCGCTTTGGTTTTGTGGCGGTGTAGCGGAAGTGCGTCCGATGACCGCTCATTTGGGTCCCGATTCTCCGTCGAATCCCTTCCGCGCCAAGGTGCATGAAATCCTCGATTCGATCGTTGAAGACAACAACGCCATTTGGCCAGTGCTGGCGCGGTTCGTTCGTGAAGGATCTTTCGAACGTAAAGGCCACGTTTTGTCGCTCGACTCAGGCACCGTAATTCACGTGCACTACATCCCCGGCAACCATGATCGCCTCGTGAATGCCTGGCCGTCCGTGCGGCGTCGTGTAAGGGAAATTTTGTGCATGCCCGCGTCGGAGCTACCTTTTCCGCACACGATCGATCGGCCCAAAGATACCGGCTACCGGGTGAAAGTTCGTCATGGTCACGAATACGATCGTTGGAACATAGGCGTGCCAGTTCCTTTTGGCAAACCCATTAACTTGACGGACGAACAATATCTTGCTCCATGCTCCGGCGATTACGTGACGCTTGAAATCGCCACGCGCCTTTGTGTTGGATTCCGGGCGCTGCACGGGCAAGCATTGCGGTTGGCTGACGATCGAGGCGCAAGAATGCGTGATTTCTACAATGCGCTCGTTGAATTCGATGACGTCCGTCCCCCGTCACTTTTTCTCAAATACCTGGAAAACCGTTTGGGAAACATGGGGGCTGAATTATTCGAATTGCTGCGTCCGGTGTTGCTCGATTTGTACTTCACGGCATTGGACAGCCCATTTTTTCAGGACATGGCCCATCGCATGGAAATGTTGAAATTTTTCCGTGAACCGGTCGTGACGATCGTGCGCGAAGCATTGCAATCGTTGTCTCCGACGTCGCTCGAAAGCCTCGTGCAACGTCTGCGGGCCATGGACACGAGTGGCGACACCGAACGTAGCGCGGCGATGGCCAGTCGCGAAGAGGGGGTTGCCGAGGGACTTTACGACATCATCGTCGCAGGCCATACGCATCATCCAGATCAAGTCCCACTTCCCAACGGTGGAATACCGAACCGAGAAGTGTTTTTCTTGGATAGCGGTACGTGGCGCTCGACGATTCGCGTGGGTATCGGTGATTCATTCGGCCGAATGCGCTCGTATACGATCGTCATGTGTTATTCCGACGAAGAATGCCAAGTAATGGCTGACGGCCGACGTTTTGAAACGTGGACGGGGCATTTGGCCGGCGAAAAATTCGGCCCGTACGACATTGAAATCGGGCCTGTCAAACCCGTTTGTCGTCACTTCGTCATGCATGCCATTCGTTTTGACAAAGTCGACGAAGGGGAAACTTCTGATGGCGCCGAAGTCTTCTTGAGTTGGGGCGTGGACGGTTTGGCGCAAAAGTTCGAGCGCAACGGTGTGCACAATGGTAGCCACATTTACGTCGACAAACCGCTGATCGATCTGCATTCGAATCTAGACGGCGAATTTTGGATCTACGGTCGCGAAGTCGATTTCGGATCACGTTCGATTCTCGACGCCGACGACGTGTTTCCGTGGTCCGTGCGCTATCTGTCGCGAGATGCCGAGGGACAATTCGTTCCGGGTAAGGGAGAAGTCATTTTGCACCGCCGCGACAATACGCACATCGTGCTCGAATACGAAGTTCTCAGCGCGAATTGATCACCATTTAAGGCATTACGGTCATCACTGGCAGGTCTTGCACGTTGAACGCCAGTCCAGCATTCGACCCCGCGCCGTTCGTGTCGCAATACGTCCAGCTTACGCCATTGCGGCTGAATCGCACCACATAGTGGTAAGAGCCGGCATTCAAGGGTGCAATGAACGAAGCTTGATATTCGTCGTCATTTCCGTATTGCTGATTAAACGAGGCTGGTACGAACGAGAATCCACTTTGAGTGGACGGATTTACGTTTTCGGGTCCGAAACCTATTTCGGCTTGAATCGACGGAGCGGCTCCGGCAGGGTCCGTTACGCCCGCTTCATAGGCTCGTCCGTAGATCGGTGGTGTCATTTGTCCTGCCATAACGGCCAAGCTGAGGGGAAACTGAATGTTGCAATAATCCATCTCGTCGGCACGCCCGGTTTCATTGGCCGTCACATTGGCGCCGCATGCGCAGATGCTGGGCACTGTTATTGTCGTCGTGCGCGGATTTGCCGTATTTGATCCGAAATCAGCGTTGTTGTTTGCGGTATCGGTGCAAGCGTCGTCGATACGCGTCACCGAGATGGTTGCAGACGATGGCGAAGGAGCAGGTCCGGTGCCTTCGAAACAATTCGAGAAGAAGCCGTAACCGACGAAATCGACAATGGACGCGTTGTTTGGACATCCGCCCGTGAGAGCCACCGTCGAATTTGTGAGGGCCACTTTCCCGAAGTTGCTGTCGAACGCTGTGCTTCCAATGGCATCGGGGTTTGGCAAATCAACCGTTCCGCCGCCGTCGCCGGCCAATTGGATCAGGTAATATCCACCCGCTGGAATCATCCCGGTCAAAGGTGTCGTATGGTTGGGAACGCTATTGAAGCTTCCGGCGGGATTAGCATATTGCAGACTCCACCCATTGACACTTACGGGCGTATTTCCTCGATTGTGCAATTCGACGAAATCTTGTTTCAGCGTCGCGCCGAGCTCGCCCCCAGCACCGAAGATTTGACTTATGACCACCGAACCTCCGCATGGCACGAGCGGCGCTTTCGTTACGAATCCGGTGTTTTGATCGAACTGCGTACTGATCGGCACTCCGCCGGCGCTTCGCGCGGTCGTCGTGACGCGAACTTTGTATGTCGTGAGGTAGGAGAAATGAGCTGCCGGCGTCAACGTGGCCACATCGTTTCCCGCATTCATGGCCGCGGACGCACTGGCAAACGCCAAACAGGATACAAAATTGTCCGTTGATACTTGCACGGAATCACTGCACGGACCATAGGTTGTTTGTCCCGTGATCGTCGCCGGATTCATGGCCGTGCTGAATGAAATGATAATCGGCGCATCGAGTGACGTATTCGTTTGCGTATCCTGAGGCATAACGGAAACAACGTTGGCGACCGGTACGCACATCCCAGTGCCGTTGCAGATGGCGCCGCCGTTTTGGCTGCATGGAGATTCAATGGCCAGCGGAGGATTCGACGGCGTGCCGGACGTGCAAACATCTTGGGTGCACTCTTGGCCATCGATCGGCATATCCATATCGTCGATCGCGAATTGGACGCCTCCTACGCCGTCGCAGCGTTCGTGTCGGCAATTGTTCGGAATCTGATTCTGTAATGGCGTGCCGGCATTGGTAAAGATATTCCCGCACATCCCGGCGTTGCACGCGCGCACGGAGCATTCGGTGTCGGTGCCAGGACAATCGGTGCTCGTAAGGCATTGAATGCAAGCGCCTGCGTCGCAAAACGTTCCGCCGCCTTGCGAACAAGGCGTCATCGATGGCACGTTCGGATACGTAGGCAGGCCATTGATGCATGTTTCGTCGGTACACATATTGCCGTCGTTGCCAGGTAGATCGGCATCATCGTTGGACGATATCGTGGCTCCAGCGCCATTGCAAATGACGACCTGACAATCGCCGTTGGTTTGTCCAATGATTGGCGTACCTGCGGGCGCGTAGCTAAATCCGCATTTGTTGACACTACAAGTCCGAGTTTGGCATTGTGTATCTTGTCCCGGGCATTCGGACGCCGTCAGGCACTCGACGCACGCTCCGGCGCCGTTGCAAACAGCCCCGCCATTCTGAGTACACGTGCTTCCCGCATTCAGGAACGGGTGATAGACCATTCCTCCAGAACACGTGTCGCCGGTACACGAATTACCGTCATCGGAAGGTAGATCGGTATCGTTGGGACCCGTGGTGATGCCCCCGACCCCATTGCATTGGGTTTGTCGACAATCCCCCACCGAACCTTCATCCACGAACGTCCCGTCTGGCGCATTTTGGAATCCGCACGTCCCAGTGAAACACGTCCGCGATTGGCAAATCGTATCTTGACCTTGGCAATCCGTAGGAGCGTTGCAACCGACGCATACTCCGTCGCCATTACAAACGAGGTCCATGTTGGCGCCGCAAGGTTGGCCCAATGCAGCATTCATGAACGACGGTACTCCGCCAAAACACGCCTCCGTCGTGCATTCATAACCATCATCCGGCACGTCTTGATCGTCGACGACCAGAGTATCTACGCCGGCTGTACACAACTGCGTATTGCAATCTCCCGGCTTATCCATCACTCCAGGCGTCGCAACCCCATCGAGCGCCGTATACGCGCAAAACCCAGCGTCGCATGTCTCGTTCGTGCACGGATTTTGATCGTCGCATACGCCATTTGAACCGCACGCGACCGCGCCTCCCGCCCCACCCGCCCCCG
>JANORL010001531.1:0-8094 GCA_031415295.1 Polyangiaceae bacterium
GCGGCGGGCGAGCCGGTGGGGAGCGCGATGGAGATGCAGCGGCAGCTGCGGCAGTCCGACGAACGGTCGGTGAAGATCGAGGTGGTGCGAAAGAAGAAGACGCGGACGATCGTGCTGCGCTCCTTGCCTTCTTGAGGACCTTGTGAAACTCCCGCACTTCACTGTATTCGCAGCTTTTTTCCTCAGCCCTGGGGCTGAGAAACAACCTGTTGCGCCCGTAACTGCTCCGACAAACCTCGCGGTGATGGCTGCGGTACCCGAAGTTTTGCCCATGGGTCCAGTGGTCCACCCGTCCGAGGACAGGATCGAAACCAAGGTTGTTGCTCCAGAAGTGCCTGCGGATCTTCGAGTGATCGTGAATGCCAAGGCGGGAATAAAGATAATGACGCTGGTGCATCAGGGGCATCTTGTGACGTTGCGTCGAGGCGATGCGGTCGTGCTTGGCGACAATTCGGTATCTGTGCCGATCAAAGAAGCTGGGCCCATGAAATGGGAAAGTTTGGAACGTAAAACATTCGAGACATTGCGCGGCATCGTGGAATGGGACGAACACGTGGGAAAATCGCCTACGCCACGGCTTGTTGCGACGGAGCGAATATCGCCGATGCGCACGATTTCGTCGGCGCGTCATGAGTGCAAAGCGTTCGATGTGATGAATGAAGTCGTGACGGTTTTTTGCAGAATCGATTCTATTGGGGTTGGTGCCGTGCGCGTTTTCGGAGACAAACCACAAGCAGGTATATCCATGGCTGAAACGGGGGCTGCAACGGGCGAGCTTCGGTATTTTCGCATGGATCTCGATACACGCAAAAATGATTTCGATGCCGTGGTGATTGGATATTCGGACGGCGTCCGGGGTCACGTCATTCGCGCGGAATCGAGCAAATTGCCCGGAGAAACCAAAGCGTCGTTTTCACTCTTGGCGGCGGCACGTGCGCAACCGATTCCGATTCGCAGGTTCTTCCATCATCACCGCCATGATTTCGAGCCGTTCTTGTGAAATTAAGCCAAACCTTGCACGAACGCGTCTGCGTTGGGTGCAGTCATGGCCAGCTTGAACCAACGCGTGAGTGTGTCCAAGTCGGTGCACTTCGTTATGCGTGCCCGTGCTGCGGCAGAGACGTCAAGGCCGCGGATGAGGAGCGTCTCGAGCAGAATTTTCGAGCGCGTTTGTAGTTCTACTGTTGTCCGGGTCTTCGTTTCTACACAGCGTTCAACCCACTCGTGGGTGTATTTTTTCATCTCCGCTTCGTCGAAGAACGCTGCAACAGGGAGGGCCTTCAGGCCATACTTGTCGACTTCCGGGACGAGCGGGACGTCGTCGCCTCGCACAAAGGTGCGTCGTTTCGAACCTTGCCGAAGTACCTCGACTTCGTCACGGTCCGTGTGCACGAGCCAAATTTCTGGCCAGTCGTGTTCCACGTACAACTTGATCTTTTCGTCGAGTTGCTTTTTCGATTGCGTGGCCCGAATCTCCACAGCAAGCAGCGGATTTCCGCGAACGGGTCCGCCACTCGGATCGTTCGGGTCCGGCTCGACGCCTTCCACGATGACCACATCCGGCGCACGCAACGAAGAGCCCTTGTCATCACTCAAGTCGCAATACACGTCGGGCAGTGCCTTGACGTCGTGCCGCGCATGCGTGTTGAACAACGTCGTGAGCATCCCCATCACGACACAATGTTCGAGCTTGGCGCTCATTTGCAGCACCAATTCGCCGCGATGCAAATCCCACCGACTGCCGTCGTAACAGTCGTCCGGCGTGCCGAGTGGACGTCCATTCGGGCCCAGATCGCGAAGTTCGATGGGACCCGTGTTGCGCGGAGTGAGCGGAGACCGGGGCGAGCAAGCGCTTGAACCACCCATAGGCGTGAGTTTACCAGTTCGCTCCGCCGTAGGGAAGACTCGACCCGTTTTTGGTACGGAGACGAGCAAGGGCCACGGGGGTACATGTCTGAGGTCGACCTTTCCCAAGTCTTTCCGTTTGTCCATGGTCGTTTGTCCTTCGTACCCGACGAACGGACAGCGGTCAAGAAAAACGAGAGGCGAACCCTACTTTGATGAAACTCGGTCGGACCTGTGTGACGAATCCTGACGATCCCCGTAAAACCAAACGACGACGAAAAGGTTCGTCCTACTGATACCCGGCCGCTTGCAGCTCGAACATCTTTGCGTATTTACCTTGTTGAGCGACGAGTTCCGCATGCGATCCTTCTTCAATCACGCGGCCTCCGTCCAGCACGAGAATTCGATCCGCCATACGCACCGTGGGAAATCGATGCGACACCAGAAATGTCGTCCGTCCTTTGGAAAGCAATCGAAACCGCTCGAAAACTGCATGCTCCGCTTCTGCATCCAGCGCCGCCGTGGGTTCGTCCAGGACCAGTACCGATGCCTCTTCGCGCATGAACGCTCGTGCAAGCGCCACCTTTTGCCATTGCCCGCCCGACAATTCCGTACCGTCTTTGAACCACCGACCCAGTTGCGTATCGATCCCGTTCGTCAATGCAGCGAGCACTTCCGTCGCACCTCCGCGATCGACCGCTCGCGCCAGACGCGCTTCGTCGTTCATGTCGTCTGTACTGCCAAACCCGACGTTTTCACGCACCGTCAATTGATATCGATTAAAATCTTGAAACACGACCCCAATTTGTTTTCGTAACTCGGCTTGATCCCAATCCTTGATGTTTTTCCCGTACATCATGATCCGACCCTCGGCAGGCGTGTACAAGCCCGTCAACAGCTTGATGAGCGTGGTTTTCCCCGCCCCGTTGTGCCCGACGAGCGCCACACTTTCCCCTCGGCCGACCGTCAAATCCAGCTTCTCGATGGCCCAATTCTTTTGCCCAGGATAACGAAAACTCACCCCCTCGAATCGAATACCTTCCTCCAAAGCGGTCGATGTCGCTTCCCCGCTCGAAATACGCGCAGCCGCTACCGTATCGGCCGTGGGAATCGCGAGAAATGTAAATAAATTCGACATGTACAGGTTGTGTTCGTACATGCCCCCAATCGACGACAAGATCGATTGAAACGCTTGTTGCCCCTGACGAAACGAAACTCCATAAAGCACCAAATCCCCCAGCGTGATCTGACCTCGCGCTGCGACGATCGCCATCCACGCATAACAACCATAAAATGCGCCCGTACCAATCAACGACAAAATCCACCCAATGCTGGCCCGTTTCATTGCCAGGCCACGATCTTCAAGGTAAAATTTTTCTCCGAGCGAACGATACCGTTCGAGTAAAATCGGTCCGAGACCAAAAAGTTTGACCTCTTTCACGTGTGCGTCGTTCGCCAAAACATATTCGAGGTACGTCAGTTTTCGCGTGTCCGGGGATCGCCAATTGCGCAGTCGAAACGCGATATTCCCGAATTGAACCTCCGCTATCGCGCTCGGAAGCGACGCTACCGCCAACGCCAAAACCGCCCACGCATTCCAGCTCAAAAGCAATGCACCATAACCAATGAGCGTCACCGTCGCGCGTGCCGTACCAAGCGTTTCCATCACCATTGCTAATGGCCGCGACGACGCTTCTCGACGCGCGCGCGTCAGCTGATCGTAAACGCCTGGATCTTCAAAATGCGCTAGATCGAGCGTCAACGTTTTCTCGAGGATCGCCGTATTGATATCGAGCGCCATGCGCGCTCCCATCAACGTGCGCAAAAGCCCCAAGCACCGGTCGACGAGCGCCAGCGCGGTCACGAGCCCCAACTCGACGAGCACCCACTTCAAGGTTTGGTCGGGCGAACGAAGCGAAACCGCATCCACGAGCGATTTGCCGACATACGCAATGAAGAGCGGCAAAATCGCAGCGACGAGCGTCAAGACAAACAGCCCCACCGTGCCCAACTTCGCCGTGCGCAAAATCAAAGCAAACGCGCGAGGGACGTATTCGAAACTGCCCCGTAAACGATGCCCGAAAGACTTCGGTTCTTGTGGCGTGGAGCGCGGAGCTTCGTGCGGCTGAACTTTCGAAGTCATCCGAGGACGAATTGCACTTCGCTTTCAGCGACGCAACCGTTCAATCCTGAGTCTGCGTAGGTACGCCGCTATTTTTCGCTATTTTTTCGGAGGTTCTGTTGCGACCTTGCCAGGGATCGCCACGGCCGCCTTGGTCTTGTCGGTCGGAGCTGCCTCGGATTCTTTTTTCACGGGACGCTCGGCAAGCTCTTTCGCTCGCGCCTTTACAAACGGGTCGGCATCGTCCTTGAGCTTCTCGAGGAACTTTTTCGGATCGGCATCTTTCTCCGCCACGAATTCCAAAGCTCGACCACGTGCCATTCCATTGTTCGCCGGGTTTTCCGCAATGGCTCTCGCGGTCGCCAACGTGCGCTTCTTTTGCGTCTCCGATGCTCCCGCTTGCTTGTGCAAATACGACATTGCCGATGCCATCTGCGTCGACTTGATCGTCCCCGCTTTCGCCCGCTTTTCGACGTTGATGATCACCGCGTCCCACTCCGCCTTGCATCCACCGTTTTGCGGGTAGAACGCACACAAATATGCCGCTTCGCCTGCCACGTCTTCGGCCGGATCCTCCATGAAACCAAGCCACATCTTGCACGTGTCCGCTGCTTTGTTCGGAGGAGTGCCCGTCCAAAACGCTGAAATCGCAGCCTTGCGGACAATCATGTCCTTGTCGTTCATCGCGATGTCTTTGACAAAGTCGTAAAGCGTCTCGCCGTTCGAAAACAACATCCGCGCCAGAAGACTCGTGCGCATCTGCTGAATCTCGTGGTTCTTCGCCATCGCTTTGATGCGCTCGCCGAGCCCCGTCTCCGCATGCTTGATGCCTCCCACGACGCCACCCAGCTCCTGCGCGACGGCTTTCGACTTCTCCGCTTCAGCGACTTTTACGATCCGCTCGGCCAACAGTTTGTCCGTACGAAACGTCTTGCCCCTTTGCGTGAGCGATCGAGCCCCCAACCAACGCACGTGTTCGCTCGGATCTTCGAGAAAGTTCACGAGCGTGGCGTCACCTTTGCCGTCACGCATCGCTTCGCTCTCGATCGTCGCTTTCATCTCGGGGCACTTCGAATCGAAGCCATACGCAGCCCACTTGCATCCAAGCGTTTTCTTCGCGAGATCCACCAACGTCGGGTCGTTGCTCGCCGCGTCGATTCCTTTCACATCCGGCTTTGCTTCCGGTGTCGTCGAACTTGCCGGAGCTGGTCCGGACGAACCTCGGTCACAGGCAAACCCCGCCGACAGAATCGTTGCAACTCCAACCATTGCCACGAGACGACTCACACCGAGGGAGGAAAGGACGATCCGCTTGATCATGCTCATCCCCATACTCCCAGAATGGGCAACGGCCAAGCACCTACGGCAGGGCGCTCGACGTGTTCTTTTGTCGTCACGTGCCGTCACGCCGCTTCGACGCGTCCCGAATTCTGTTCAGGTGTTTCTCGTACCCTGTCTGGGCGACGAATCGGCGACAACTCGATGGCTAAAAGTGCGCGACCCAACGCGAAACCCTTGAGCGACAAGCGCAAACGCAGAGCATCCAAAAGTCCTTCTTGATGCATGGCAGTCACGGTTTTGCGCACATCGACCTTACGCACTTCGATGTCGCGCGACAAAGTTTCGAGATCCATGCAGCGACCCTCGGTTTGTGCTTGGGCCAACGCGCGGAGAATGTACGGAGCGATATGTTGCGGTGTCATCATTCGCCGACCCTACACCATGTACTGAACGTGTGCATAGTTTTTGGATCATTTTGTTCAGGCATCTTGATCATCTGTGTTGTTCAGCACTGGACACCGCACGAAGGGCTCACGAAGGGCTTGTGTTCCCAGGGGAAAACGTGATGCCTTGCCCGTTGTGGATTTCCCCGCTCATGTTGCGAAGGTCGTTTACTACCCGCTGGTGACGCTCTCGGGCGCGCCCGTGACGCTTGCCGCGATTCTGATCGCGCTCGTCATCTTCCTCGCGTTCCGGGCCGTCGGTCAGGTCATCGCATTTGCGATTCGCGAAGGGCTGAAACGCCATGGCCAAGCCGATGGCGTCGCTGCAGCGATCGCGCAAATCACCCGTTACATCCTCGTGTTTCTGGGTTTGGCGATCGCGCTCAACACGATCGGTGTCAACGTCAACGCGCTCATCGCCGGTTCCGCAGGTCTACTCGTCGGCATCGGTCTTGGTCTGCAGAACGTCACGTCGAACTTCGTTTCTGGGATCATCGTTCTGCTCGAACGACCCGTGAAGAAAGGCGACGTCATTCAAGTTGGAGATGTATCCGGCACAGTCGTCGATATCGGTCTACGCGCAACGCAGATCCTGACTCGAGACGAAGTGACGATGCTGATTCCAAACATGGAACTCATCGCAGGGCGCGTGATCAATCAGTCGGTACCAAGCCCACGAATTCGCATGCGCGTGCGCGTTGGCGTGTCGTACGAGAGCGATGTCGATCTGGTTCGCGAGACGTTGCTCGCAGTTGCAAACGAGCATCCCAACGTTCTCGAAGACCCAGCTCCTACCGTGCGCCTCGAAGGGTTTGGCGATTCGAGCCTCGACTTTGCGCTTCTATGTTGGATTCCCGATGCTCCGATGGACGACGAAATCGCCTCGGATCTGCGCTTCGCTATCTTCGCTGCGTTTCGCGAGCGAGGAATTGGTATTCCGTTTCCACAACGCAACGTGCGTATCGTACCGGACAAACCAGCGGCGTCCGCAACGCCAAAACCACAAACACCCAGTTCGCCTGAACCCGACGGACGTCAAAAAGTGACGTGAAACGGCGCAGTCCTCGGGGGAGCGAGCCCACACGCTCCCCCGAGGACCATGCCGTTTCTACCTGTGCATGGCGCTGCTTGTTTTCTAAAGCAAGGGTTGGGCCAACCGGACGAGTTCGCAAAAGTGCTTCGATTCTCGTGATTGTTGCAACGGGCCCACGCCTCGAACGTTGCAGTAATGAAATCGGGTCCCGCGATCCATTTCGATCCCGGGATCTCGGCAGGAACCTCGGTCGAGCACAACTGTCGAGCACAACTAGTTCCTCGACACAGGGATCTTGATGGCTTGACCGAGGACGCGAGTTTCCAAAACCGCAATGTAGGGGCGCGATTCCTCACGCCCTCTTTGACACGCATTCCGAGGGTGCCGCATGGAGCGACCTCAGAGCGAGTTACTTCCGCAGGTCGGACTCCAGCTTTTTGATGGCGGAATCGAGTTGCTCACGTTCCTTCTTTTTTGCTTCGATATCGATGCGCAGTTGCTCGTCGGCCGCTTTTTTATCGGCCTCCGCAATTTGTCGGGCAAGCACCGCTTTGAGTTTATCCTGGAGTGCCTGCTGTTGCGCCGCCAAACCATCAATCTTTTGCTGCAATTGTTCGGAGGTCATTTGGTCGTCCGAACGCTTGCTATCGTGTCGGAAAAAGCTGTCGGCAAAGTCCGTGGGCAAGTGGGCATGTTGATGCTGGAGTTTGCCGAGTTCGCCATAGGTGACTTTCCGCAATACGTTGTACTCGTCGACGGCTTTTCGATGATCGCCTGTTGTCTGGAAGACGAGGTTCGCATTTTCAGCGGTGGTTTTTGCGGATACAGCAGCATCCGCATGATTGACCGCAACGTCGATTTCGGTACCAAGCGCGGCGAGGGATGCGTGTGAGGAAGCCAGCAGCAAAGGCAACCACCCGCGCATTGTTTCCAACTGCGGCCCTAAAATCCCAGCCGCGACCTCGAAAGGCCGTTGATGGCCGAAGAACTGCACATACAAAGGCGCAGTGCGGTCCTTGTTGGTGATGAGAAGCAAGGTCGTGTCGAGCTTCTTCACGAGCGTATTCAACACGCGATCAGCTTGGAGGATGCGGGCTGACGCGAGCGCCTGGTCGTAATCGAGCAGCGATTCGCGCAAAAAAGCAGTTTGCCAGACGGTATTGATGAAGTTGGTGAAGGGAACAGCAAGGGTAACCGTGAGAGGATTGGCTTCGAGTTTGCTTCGTGAAAAGTTGTCCTCATCTTTGAGGGTGACGAGCGTGATGTCTGGTGGAAGAGTCGGTAGGGCCATAAGAGGAAAATATGCAACCCGCGAGATTTTGCTAGTGTCCACACCGGAAAGCAAAATTTCGACGCGTTAACGTGTAACA
>JANORL010001532.1:0-5384 GCA_031415295.1 Polyangiaceae bacterium
CCTGCAAAAACCCTCCAACATTTCTTCCTAATAATTCTTTACATCTGCCACCTCCCGTTACAGCAGATATGCGGTACGTTGGACGCCTCCCGATGACTTCCCTCGCCCTCGACGCCACCATCCAGCAACCACCCACCCCTATTTCCAGTGCGTCTTCTAACGCGAACACTATCCTCGCTGCCGAATCGGACCCATTTTCATCGGCCCAAACGGCCATCGCCAACCCAAGCGCGAAGAGCAGCTCCGCAATGCGCGTCCCCGGAACGACCACATCTGGAGGACGCACCACCGTTTTACCCCGCATCACGGGGACTGGTTCCGCCCTCGAAATCGTCTCTGAAAGCCGAACGCGGTACGAACCGATCAAGTTGCTCGGCGCTGGAGGCATGGGCGAAGTGCTCCTGGCGCAGGACCAGGACATTGCCCGCAAAGTCGCTGTCAAACGCCTGCTTCCCGAAGCCAACGATCCAATCATGTTGGCTCGATTCGTCGATGAAATTCGTACCGTCGGACGGCTCGAACATCCCAACATTGTGCCGGTACACGACGTCGGTGTGGACGACGACGGTCGATACTATTTCGTCATGAAATACGTCGAGGGGGAAACGCTCGAACAAATCATTCGTAAACTCAACGCTGGCGACGCCGAATATCACCGAATCTACAATTCCGAGCGACGCGTCGAAATCATGATCGGCGTGCTCAATGCGCTCGAATATGCCCACGCACATGGAGTCGTTCATCGCGATGTAAAGCCGGCAAATGTGATGGTGGGTCGTTATGGCGAAGTCGTCCTGATGGACTGGGGCATTGCCAAACCATTGGATTCGTCACGGGACTTGACGCAAGGAGCTGACGCCACGATTGGCAATGAAAATGATCGTGGACGAATGTACATGACGCACGTCGGATCGCTCGTCGGCACACCTGCATACATGTCACCCGAGCAAGCCCGAGGGGACATTGACAATATCGATATCCGCAGTGATTTGTACAGTGCTTGCGTGATGCTGCATGAATTCATTACGCTTCGGCATTACCTGGCGGATGAAACGACCATTGACGGTTTGCTGACATCGATTTTAACGAAAGAAATTGGTTCCGCCGGGGAACAGCACAAATGCGCCGCGCAACACGGAATGCCGGCCGAATTGATGTACGTGGCAATCAAAGGAATGGCCAAGGAGCCCGCGCAACGAGCGTATGCGACGGCGTCTGACTTCATCAACGAATTGCAACGCGCGCTCTCCGGAACGTTTGCGGTCAATTGCAAAGTGACGATGTGCAAGCGATTCCTTCGCGAAGCCGCTCGCGCGGTCGATCGGCGCCCAAATCTCGTTATCTATTCGCTGATGGGTATCGTCGTGGCCGTCCTGTTCGCCATCTTCGAGGTCGTGCGGCTCATTGTGACGTAAACCGGGGCGTGTCAGGGTTTTCCCCCGGGCAACGAATGAAGCCAATCGATGGCTGATTCACGATTGCATTGGAACGTTTCCTTGATCCACGTTTCACCGTGACCAGATTCGTCCAACGCGCGCGTGATCACCATCCTGACCATGGCCAGATGCCCCAATACATGGCACGGACGCTCCATGCCAACACGGCCGACCCAAAACACGAATTGTGACGAAAGATCAAATCAGAACGACGGAAGGCTCAGACGAAGCATCGCTCTACGCGATCATTCGCCGATTTCTTTGGCGAGTTTATCGACTTCTGCTTCCACTGTAGCATTGTCGATTTCTTTGGTGGCTTCATCCTCGAAATCGGCGGACGTTGGAATGTCGTCGTCGACTTCGGCCACGGCAACAGCGGACGTTATTGCCGCCTTCGGAACCTCTTTGGGCGCCTCGGCAGCCTTTTCCGTCTTCACCCCTGCGGCAGGCGCAGCGTCTTTTTTATCACATCCCACGCCCACGAGCATGGCGAGAAGCGTTATGGTGAGCAATTTCATGGCGTACCTCCTGCCTATCCCCTGATCTTATCCATGGCGCCTTGGTGACGCCCTTTTTCTTTCGCGATCAACTTGTCGATACGCGCGACCAATTCTGTCTTCTTCAGGTCTTCGGCAATTTTGCGAGCCCGCACCAAGCGCGCCATCCGTCGTCCGTGTACTTTGAGCTCCGCTTTGGCTTCGGGCTTCTTGACCGCCTCGCCCCACTTCTCGCGTAGCTCTCGGCGATGAGCTTTGCGCACATCCTGCCGGTCGTCGCGCAGCTCTTTGCGATCTTCGCGCAGCTCTTTTTTGTCTTCCGCAAGTTCTTTCTTGTCTTCGCGAATTTCCTTGCGTGACGCACCGTCTTTGATGTCTTCGCGCAACTCGCGTTTGTCTTCGCGAACCTCTTTGCGATCTTCGCGCTTCTCTTTGCGATCTTCGCGCAGTTCCTTGCGTGGTGCCGGCTGGGCCGTGGCCACGATGGACACGCCCAAAAGCGCCACGGCAACAAGCGCTCCCAATGCTCTAAAGTGTCGGTTCATAGGTACCTCGATTGTGCACGGTACACAAAGCGCGGGTAAATGGAAGGGGTTGGAGATTATCCGTGCGGTAGTTTATTAGCTTCGAGCCAATCGACCGCTCAGCCTTTGCTTCCCGTATTCATGCTCTCCGAAATGATCGTAAACCCCTCGGTCGCTGCAAGACGCTTCGAAAGTACCGCTTCGTACGCCGGAGACGTATACCACTCCTTGAGCTTCTCTTTCGACTCGAATTCAATCACCACCGTCATGGGTCCCGGCGGCGTCCCTTCGAGTGTCTCGGAAGCAACATCCACGGAAATGACTTTCACGGTGTAAGGCGCGAGTGTCGGACCAGCGGCTTTCTGGTATTCAACAAACAACGCAGGATCTTTGACGACGAAATGTGCGATGAAGTAAACGGCCATGAGACACGTTTATCACATTCTCGGTCCGGTTTGCCAAAAAATGTACGACGAAGGATATTATTGGGGGCGCAGCAAAACACTCGACGCCGCACGCTGCAACGCCGCTGCGATCTCCGGAATCCGCACCGGTTTGGTCAAAAAGTCGTCCATACCCGCCTCGAGGCTCGTCCGACGATCTTCATCCATTGCATTTGCCGTGAGCGCAATGATGTACGGTCGTACACCACGATCCGTTTGCGCTCTCAAACGCCGCGTCGCTTCGATACCATCCATTTCCGGCATCTGAATGTCCATCAAGATGATTTCATACGACGTTCGTTCAAGCGCTTCGAGAACCGCGACACCATTTTCGACCATGTCCGGCTTGTACCCCATCGCCTTCAGTAACGTGAGAATGACTCGCTGATTGATGCGATTGTCCTCGGCCAAAAGAATCCGAAATGGGAGCCGCGTCGCCAACGTAGCATCGATCTCGGTTCGAGCAGGTTGCGCCGGTGCAGACGAGCCCCTCGATATCGCCTTCAAGACGGAATCAAAAAGCGTCCCCGTCTTCAGCGGTTTACGTATACAACCCGTAATCCCCAAACGCTCGGCACGAATAGGCAACGCCGCATCCGCCGGAGGAACGAGCAACAACGTCGAAATTGCCTTACGCGAAGCATCCGCGACCAATTTGCCCGCAAATTCGACGCCATCGCCATCCGCCAATTTCGCATCGACCACAACCACAGACAAGTTTGGATGCGTCCGCAGAATCGTCTGAGCTTCGGCTTCGGACGATGCCCCCAAAGGAACCATTCCCAATGAGCGCAATTCAAGCGTGAGTGCGTGGCGAAGCGTTGCATTACCTGCAACGACCAACGCCTGCCGCTGAATGAGCGGCATCGTCTCTTGTAACGCGTAATGAAGACCTGGTTGCACCGGCAGTTCGAGATCTTTGTTGAATTGAAATGTAGAACCACCCCCTACACGCGACTCGACCTCAATCTGCCCGCCCATCAATTCCACGAGTTCCCGGGAAATCACGAGGCCCAGGCCCGAACCGCCAAAACGTCGCGTAATCGATCCGTCCACTTGACTGAAAGATCGAAACAACCGTTCGATTCCTTCTGCTGAAATGCCAATACCCGTGTCTCGCACGTGAAATTGCAATTTGCATCGACTGCCACTCGACGTTCGACCTTGCAACGCCACTTCGAGAAAAACTTCGCCCTCCGCGGTGAATTTCACCGCATTGTTGAGCAAATTCACGAGTATCTGCCGCAAGCGCATGGCATCGCCGCGAATCAATCGCGGAACGTCTGGGTGCACATACACCACGAATTCCAGACCTTTGCCCATTGCATGATGCGTCGTCATCTCCACCGCTTCGTCAATGCATGCCCGCACGTCGAATGGTTCGGCATCCAGCACGAGTTGCTTGGCTTCGATTTTGGAGAAATCCAATACGTCATTCAAGATCCGCAAGAGCACATCGCCGCTCGTGCGAATCGTTTCGACAATTTCACGCTGATTCACCGACAGCGGCGTATCCAAAAGAACGCCCGTCATTCCAATGACGCCATTGAGTGGCGTGCGAATCTCGTGACTCATGTTTGCCAAAAATTGTGACTTCGCACGAGTTCCCGCTTCAGCAGCTTCCTTGGCTCGAACGAGTTCTCGGCGGTCAGCCAAACTTGCGCGTTCATGCAACCATTTCGTTCCAAGTGCCGTCGCGAGTTGCCGAACTTCGACAGATTCGAACGGTTTCTTCAGAATCACGAACCGAGCGACATCCGTCAACCGATCCATGATTTCGACCCACGAAACATCGGAATACGCGGTACAGAGCACCCCTTGGATTTCCTTGTCTGCCGCAAAAATGTGCGCAAGTGTCGTCACTCCGTCGATGCCCGGAGGCATACGCACGTCCACGAAAACCACCGAATATGGTCGATTCGCCGCCCGCGCTTCGACGACCAAACGAAGACCGTCTTCGCCTTGAAAAGTCGAATCGACATCGAATTCGGGTAAAGGCTTGTGACGGATGGATATCGGAGAAGACTCGATGTCGCCAAACAAATCCCGTTCCATATCGTCGATCGATTCCGAACTGGCAACCGTCAAAATTCGGCGAAAGTCACGATGGATCGATTCATTGTCGTCAATCACAAGAATGCGCACGTTGGTGGCGGTGTTCATACGTTGCTTCCTCGTACCTCGTCGCGTAGAGCATGTAACTTCCATCGTCCCGTCTGGTGAGGTGGGCGCGGCGGCAATTCAATCGTAAAACATGCGCCCAATCCCGGCCCATCGCTGCTCGCGCGCAGTTTGGCCCCAATATGCTGCGCCTCCAATGCACTAGAATGCAGCCCAATACCCGTACCATCACCCCACGTCGTAAAACCTTGCTGAAACAACCGCTTTGCGTGCTCTACCGAAATACCCACGCCATTGTCTTCCACAGAAATCACAAATGCCCCGTCATCCTTCGACCCACACTTCACGCTAACAACCCTCGAC
>JANORL010001533.1:0-2990 GCA_031415295.1 Polyangiaceae bacterium
AAACGGTGGAAACAGAAACGCGGATCCCGTTGGTGATGGCAGACGACACGCCCATGCCGTGCCACGCGTCCGTCCTGCGCACAAGTGTGCAGAGCATGTTGACAGGTCGAATGCTCGTCCCCAGGTTGGCTCGACTGTGAGTGACGCCGACGACGAGGCAGGTACCGTGATGACGAATAGCACTCTTACGCAGAATGATTCTCCCCTGACGATCGGCGCGTTTCCTCGTCCCAATCCTCGTCCCTATCCTGATCCAAACGCTGGTCCAACCCCTCGTCCAACCCCAGAACGTTCCGCTGCTCCAAGCGCGGGTTCGTCGGTCACTCCGATTCCTGGACTCACCGCGTTAGGTCCGGCAGATCAACGCAAGATCCGCGACTGGGCGCTCGTTCTTCAATCCATGTCGATCGGACATTCGCCACGACACATCCCTGGAGGTTGGGTGCTTCTCGTCCACGACGACGACTACGCGCGAGCATCCGCAGCCATTGATCGCTACGAAGTCGAAAATCGTGATTGGCCTCCGCCGCGTGTTCGCGAACGTCCGCGCCACGCCCCTTCGATCGTCGTTCCGGTCCTCTTTGCCGCGCTTGCACTGTTTTTCCTGGTCACTGGTCCTGTTTCGACAAACTCCATTTGGTTTCAACGAGGTCACGCCGAAAGCAATCTCGTCATCGGTTCTGAACCCTGGCGTGCACTCACTGCACTCACGCTTCACGCCGACAAATCCCATGTTCTCGGCAACGTCATTTCCGGAACCATCTTCGGAGCTGCCGTGCAACGCAGGCTTGGTCCTGGAGGCGCAGCGCTCGCGATCCTCACGTCAGGCGTGATCGGTAACGTTGCCAATGCGATCGCACATCACGCGATGGGTAATGGCGATCATCGATCGATTGGTGCATCGACGGCCGTGTTTGGCGCGATTGGCATTTTGGCCGCGACGCAAGTCGCCCTCGATCATCAACACGCGCAAGGACAAAAGCGTTCGTGGCTCGACATCGCCGGACCGATCGTCGGAGGTTTGGCTCTGCTCGGCTCGTTGGGAGCAAGTCCGCAGTCGGACCTTGGCGCGCATTTGTTTGGACTTTTGGGCGGACTTTTCGTGGGTTTGTCCGTATCGTTGATCCTGCGGAAAACCCGTCCTCTTGCCCGACCTTGGCTGCAAGTCGCCCTCGGCATCTCGACGGTAGCCTTGTGCTTCGGCGTCTGGAGACTCGCGGTCCCCTACCACTTCATCTCACCGTTTTGACAGGATGTTGAACAGGCTGCTGCGCGCTGCAGGGCGTCGGTCGGATTTACTCAGCGCACGATGTACGCTTCCGTCGTCCTTCCTAGCCCTACAGCGCTCGCGACGCCTGTTCAACACCCTCTGAGAAAATCAGTCGCCAGGCCAGATACCGATCGACCCACCGACCCACGTGAAGTTCTTGTTCTGATCCACGCCGAGCATCTTGCCCCGGGACAAACGCACCAGATTCAGCGCGAGACGCGGGACATCCTCTTCAGGCGCACGCAAGAACATCATCCGCACTTCGGCTTTCACGCCACCACCATCGGGCATTTGCAGCCCCGGTTCATAGGTGATTTTTTCCTGCAAAAGCCAACCCGGACGTTGTTCATCGGGAACGTTTTGAATGTCTTCACGCGTCGGATCCACCTTCACGCCAGACCCGGCAAACGAAAACAGTGGTTTGAGCACATACCGTTCGAGATCTGCCGGAATTTCGGTGACGTCGGACAGATAGCGAGCGCGAGGAACCGCGGGATGATCGATGTACGGCAACGTGTACTTCGACCACGTCCAGTACCAATTCGGATGCGAGCACCACGTAAGGTCGAGTTCGTCGGTGTAGCGAAACGGCAACTGGATCTTCCGCGCTTCGAGTTCGTCGAAAACAACTCGGTTGTAGATCCTGCGTACTTGAACGAGTTTACCGTCGATTTTTCGCAGTAGTTTGCGGCCATCACGAATGAGTTCCGTAGGACAAACCGGATCGATGCCTACGAATTCTTTTGTGGCCAAAAAGTCCGGATACGTTTTTTGGTTTGGCGGGTCGATGTCGAGCAACACGACCGATGCCGGGTCTTCACCGGCAAGCACCACATGTCGCAATCGCGCGAGAAACTCTTCGCGGCTCAAACCACCGAAGTAGATCGACCAGTTGCGATCGAGTCCTGGCATGGACTTCATCACCTCGCACATCACATCCGTTTGCAAAACCATGAGCGCGTAGAGCGAGGGGAACGCTTGCAATTCGACGACGCGTCCTTCGAGTTCACCCGTTGGACCTCGAACGATCGCGAAGTCGACCTGCACGCAATTCGGCAAGTGATCCATACCTGGCGCGTCGACATGCGCGGGGATGGCTCGTTTCATCTTCTCGATGACGGCCGGTTTCGAGATCTGCTCGACGATCTCGGTTGCGGCGCGTGCGAGATACGTACGCAAACCGTCGGGCAGAAAAAGCGGCGTTTCAGCAACGCGATACACAACGGTCGCACCGATGCGTGCTTCAAAACGTCGCATGAAGTCGGCGTAAATTTCGGGGCTGAAGGCGGCATTGAATGCGCGGCGGAATACGGGGTCCATGCGGTGCCTTTGGTAGCACGATCGTCGTCCCGACGGGACGCGGTGCACGATGGTGATGAAAACTTGGTGCGCGGATGATAGCCTCGCGCTGTGCCTTCCCGACGTTGTTTCACGATGATCGCCATGGCGATCGCCTCGCTCGCCACATCCGCATGCGCGGATCTGACGCGTCCAAACGAAATCACGATCAAAGCCGAGCCGACGCCGGTTGCTGCCGCGGCTGCTCGACAAGCGCCCGCGCCAAACCCCGGAGCTCCAGCGCCGGCGGGAGCAGCGCCTGGCGGTGGTGGTTGAGGCAGCTGACGAGACTCCGGTTCGGAGTCTGGAACATCGATGACGCAACCTGCTGTCGGCGTTTCTCGACGTCGAAGTCAGCACGGCCGTGATTTATCTGCTAACG
>JANORL010001534.1:0-3309 GCA_031415295.1 Polyangiaceae bacterium
GCCAGTTTGCAAACTGAACGTCCTCCTAGTTTGCGGACGGTGTGTATGGATGCAGTGGGCGTAAAGAAAAAAGTGACGTATGAAAAAATGCAGCCGTTCAAATCAAGTAGCCCACGGCCTACTTCAGCACCGACATTGCCACCCATGGATGCGTACCAAGACAGACCCCACCGAAAAACCTTGACGTGATCACCGATAGCTACGACAAACCCGTAGTTTCTGAAGACAAACCCGCGGATATCACGGTTCGATTTGGACTGGTGCCCAAAGACATGTCTGTCGTTCGTTCACTGCAAGTGAGTGAAAGCATGGCCCAACTCTCGAGCTGAATCCCGCTCAACCGACGCGTTTGGCGACTGCTTCGAGTACGTCGATGTCACGCACGCCGTCCGCTTCTGCTCGATACGAAAGCACGATGCGATGTCGAAGCGCAGGGATCAACATCGCTCGCACGTCCTGCACATCCGCAGCCGCTTCGCCACGCAACGCCGCGCGCGCTTTTGCCGCCAGCACAAGCGCCTGCGAACCTCGCGGACCCGCTCCATACCGCACGTATTCCTTCACTTCACGCACGACTTTGTCGCCAGAGGGACGCGTTGCTCGACCCAACGCTACGGCCAAATTTACAGCCTCGTCGGTTATCGGAATACGCGGAACCAACTTGCCGATTGCCACGACATCGGCCCCGTGCAGAACAGGTTCGATCGTCGGCATCTTGCCGCTCGTCGTGCGCCTTGCAACTTCGCGTTCTTCGTCTTCGCTCGGATAACCCACGTGGATCTCGAGCAAAAATCGATCGAGCTGCGCTTCGGGAAGAGGGTAGGTGCCTTCTTGCTCGATGGGGTTTCTCGTGGCAAACACCTGAAAAGGCTCGGGGAGTTTATGCGTTTCCGTGCCGACCGTCACCTTGCGCTCTTGCATCGCTTCGAGCAGCGCAGCCTGCGTCTTCGGCGGCGTGCGGTTGATCTCGTCGGCCAAGATCAAGTTGTGAAAGATGGGTCCGGGCATGAACCGCAAGGTGCGATTGCCCTGTTGTTCATGAAGAACATCAGTGCCCGTAATGTCCGCAGGCAACAAGTCCGGCGTGAATTGTACGCGGCCGAAAGAAAGATCGAGCGCTTGGGCGAGCGATGCGACAAGCAGCGTTTTTGCAAGGCCCGGAACGCCAACCAAAAGCGCATGACCGCGAGCGACCAACGTCACGAGCATCGCTTCGACGACAGCTTCTTGCCCCACCACCACTTTGGCCACGGCGGCGCGTAGAGCAATTGCGGAAAGGCGAGTTTTCTCGAGCAGCTCGACGTCGGCGTCGGTCACTTCGTCGTGCGTAAGGCTTTCTTTCGTCATGCGAACTTCGGCCTCGTACCGCGGGAGGCGACTTCGAGCAAGCACTGCGTGCCAATCGTTGCTCGAAGTGGGCTCGTCATGGGATAGTCCGCGCCAATGCCCCCGAAGAGTGAATCCCGCGAGACGAAAGAGGCGCGGGACGTTGCGACGCCTGTTGGTGCAGCGCCTGCTCCCGCGACAAACGCGCCCGTTACACCTGTTGCTTCCGAGACGGACGAACGTACTCCCGAACGCGCTCCCGAACGTGCTCCCGAACGTACTTCCGAACGTGCTCCCGAACGAACTCCCGAACGTACTTCCGAACGTGCTCCAACGAATCGCAACGTTGTCAAAGTCGAAGTACCGGCCGAATTTCCCGCCACCGCACCACTCGAATCCGTGCGTTTACGAGACGATTCGCTTGGCGTGTCATCGAGTGGTCCGCGATCGGCGCCTTGGAGGTCCTACAAAGAGATCCTCGCCAAGTTGTCGCAACGGGTGCTCGATGCGCAAAAACCTCTGCGGATCCTGCAAGCACTGCGGTGGGAGGCGTCGGTCGAAGAACAGTTTCTCCGGGGCAAACAGCGTGACTTGCCCAAAGTGACGTACGCGTCGGATCTTGGTTTCGATCCTGATGCGAAGATCGCCGAGTTCGATGAAATCTTGCGGGATTGCGAACGCGAACTTGGTGAACAGGATCGGCTCGGACGTATCTTGCGACAAACCGCGGCGGAATATCGCGACGTGGTGGGAATGCTCAAGGGGCGCGGCAAACGTGACTTCTACAATTTCTCACGATCGCTTTATGGGTCCCCGAAAGACAAACTCCCGGATGGACAAACCAGCGTTCGCGACATGGGCATCGTTTTGTACGACGTACTTACAGCGATTGGTGGCGAACGTCTTGGACCACCCGAACGACGGGAGATCACGGCCGAGATGGCAGCGATGGAACTCAACGCCCGTTTCGATCGTTTTTTTGGCAGTGCGGCCATTCGCGTGCAAGTCGACGATTCGATTCTTGCCGACGCAGCAGCGGGCAGTGACTACGTGAAGATCCGCAGCGGTGCCACGTTTTCGACGCGCGACATCGACATCCTCGAAGCTCACGAAGGTTGGGTGCACGTAGCGACAAGTCTCAATGGCCAAGCCCAACCTGTGGCTCGATGGCTTGCCAAAGGTTCGCCGCGAACAACTGCGGTGCAAGAAGGCCTTGCGGCGTTGGTGGAGATTTTTACGTTCCGTTCGTCGCCTAGGCGCGCGAAAAAATTGAATGACCGGATCTTGGCCGTTGACAAAGCCGAGGATGGGGCAACGTTTTTGGACGTTTTCGAATGGTATCGGACCGAAGGGTACGACGAGGACGAATGTTT
Source organism: Polyangiaceae bacterium (assembly GCA_031415295.1). GTDB lineage: Bacteria > Myxococcota_A > Polyangia > Polyangiales > Polyangiaceae > Polyangium. Next base: position 2,700 of record JANORL010001534.1, read on the forward strand.
TCAAAATGCGCGTCGGGTTTTTCGGGGCGGACTTTTGGAAGGCGGCGCGCCGTTTACGAAGGATGCGTGTTATTGTAAAGGTATCGTCTTGAATTACGCCTTTATGCGTGCGGCGATTCAGCAAGACAAGGCGGCGCTGATTCCGTTTCTTTTCGTGGGCAAAGTGGCACACGAAGACGTTCCGGTGCTGTACGCGCATGTCACGGATGGAATCATCAAACCCCCGCCTCATTTACCAGCCATCTTCGACGACATGAATGGCTTGGCCATCTGGATTTGTTATTCGTCGTTTTTCTCGCGCCTCGGCGCGGCCGCGATTGCCGAGTATTACAGTAAATTGATGGCGGTGTGACTCTTTCCTCGGAATGCATTCACGCGTGACCCCGTCGCGCCTCACCCCCCGGCCCCCTCTCCAACTTCGCGGCTTCGCCGCTACGTGGAGAGTCCCGACGAGGCGTTCGCCTCACCCCCCAGAGATGAAAGCGGATCACAACGATCTCGGGGGTATGGGGGGCGTAGCCCCCCATCGTAAACTGGCTAGAGTGCAAGAGTCGGGTCGCGAAGCGAGCCCGACGAATGCACTGACTAGGGCCGTTCGAGCGTAAGCGAG
>JANORL010001535.1:0-5056 GCA_031415295.1 Polyangiaceae bacterium
TGAGTGCATCGCGTCCTGTCGCTTCACTCATACGTTTGGCTGCTCGACCCGTGGGTGCGGCAAGACGAACCGTTTTTCCGGACCGATCGAAGACCGAAAGGATGGCGCGGACGATGGTCGTTTTCCCCACGCCAGGACCGCCGGTGATGACCAAGATCTTGTGTCGTGCGGCACCGATGACCGCGTCACGTTGCGCAGGTGCAAGTGCTACCTGTGCGCGGCTCTCGAACATGGCGATCGCGTTGTCCGCGACGACTTCGGGCGACTCGCCGCGTGTGCTCATCAGCGTTCGACCTTGCCCGGTGAGCAATTCGAGCAGCCGTTTGCCAACGCGAACTTCCTCTTCGTGCAGCGATGCCTCGTACACCGCCGTTTCTCCCGACGCACCCCTTTCCACGATGACGCGTCCTGAAAGCGCCAGCGTGTCGATGGCTCGTTCCACGCTCGTATCGTCGAGCTCGAGCATGCTTGCCGCACGGGCCACGAGGTCCCCGCGTTCGGCGTACACATGTCCACGCGCAGCGAGATCCGACAACACTTGGAGCACGCCCGCTTGCGCACGCTCGGGTGCGTCCGGTGAAACTCCGACGTCTCGCGCGATTTGATCGGCCGTCTTGAAGCCGATGCCCCACACGTCGAGCGCCAAGCGGTAGGGCGCTCGCTTGACGATGTCGATCGCCGACGGACCGAAACGCTTGATGATCTTCATCGCAATTGCCGGCGAAACACCGTGTTGCTGCATGAAAATCATGATGTCGCGTTCCGTCTTTTGCGTCGTCCACGTGTCCGTCAACGACTGGGCTTTCTTGCGTCCAAGGCCCGTCACTTCCGACAAACGTTCCGGTGCTTCATCCAAGACACGTAATGTTTGGAGCCCAAACGTTCCGACGATACGCGCGGCCAGCGCTGGCCCAATGCCTGGCACCATGCCCGAACCGAGGTACTTCTCGAGTCCTTGCAGCGTCGATGGCGCGATCTCGAGCAACGTCGTCACCCGCAGTTGCTCGCCATGCCGCGGGTCGGTTTCGATTTTTCCCGTCGCTCGTACGCGCATCCCTGGCGATACGGGCTGCATGCGACCGACCCAGGTTGCCAATGTCTCGCGTCCATCGAGCGCCACCCGCACGACGCGGAACCCCGACTTCTCACTTTCGTACGTGACGCGAACGACGTCACCTTCGGCCGTCACCAGGCCGTCTGGCGAAGGGGTCGACGATTTCGTCGAGAACAACGCGGCTTGCGTCGGTCCCGTCGAACTCGGCTTGGGTGTGCGTTCGTCTCGATCCATCGCTGAGTGAGGCTAGTACCGTTTTACCAGGGCGAGAGACTTTGCGACGTCCAAGGTTTAGGTAAGACTCGCCGCCCAATGAGTCTCGAGCACCGACTTCATGACCGTTGCGCCTGCGGATCTTCGCAATCTTCTTACGCGCAAACATCCGTAGGAGGCCGACCTTTCGCGCTCGCTGGGGTCGCTCGCCAATACGAACGAGCGCGACCTTTCCGAATCGAGCACATAACGCTCGATTTGACGCTCGAAGTGCCGAAAAAGTCGATCACGAGCGAAGCCGTACTCGACGTCGTGCGTATCGATGCGGCAGCGACTGAAATCGCTCTCGATGCGATCGCGTTCGACATCGAATCTGTCGAAGTTCGCGAAGATGGTCACGACGCGTTTGTCAAAGCGGAACACACGTACGATGGAGACGTCCTGCGATTGTCCATCGATCTGCGTGCTGCGCGCGCCTCCATTCGCGTTCGTTACCGCGCCACACCTCGCCGCGGACTCTACTTTCTCGCCCCCGATGAACACGTTCGCGATCGGCCCAATCAAGTCTGGTCGCAGTGCCAAGACGAAGACGGCAGGCATGTGTTTCCGTGCTTCGACAAACCTCACCACAAGCAAGGTTTCACCGCCCGAGTGACCGCTCCCGTGGGATGGTTTGTCCTGTCGAACGGCGAGAAACAGAGCAGTGACGACGAAGAAAGCCGTGGCGTTTTTCGCTACCACATGGCCGATCCTACGCCCGCGTATCTTTTTTCGATCGTAGCTGGCGAGTTTGCGCGCATCGATGCCGAAGCCGATGGTGTCGCGCTTCATTACTTCGTCCCCAAAGGACGTGAAGCTGATGGCCAACGTACGTTCCGACGAACACCCGACATGGTGCGGCGTTTCGGACAACTCACCGGCGTGCCGTATCCCTGGAAGAGTTACTCACAGATCGTCGTGTCCGACTTCATCTTTGGCGGAATGGAAAACACCACCGTTACGACGATGTACGAACACATCTTGCTCGACGAACGAGCAAGCATCGACGTGACCGCAGATGATCTCGTTGCGCATGAACTCGCACATCATTGGTTCGGCGATCTCGTCACGTGTCGCGATTGGTCTCATGCATGGCTCAACGAAGGTTTTGCCACGTTCATGGAGCAGATCGACAAAGAGGGATACCTCGGCCTCGACGAATACGAGAACGGTGTGCGCGGGGATCTGTCGATGTATCTGAGCGAAGCGCAAGGTCGTTATCGGCGTCCGATCGTGTGTCACGACTACGAAGCGCCAATCGACATCTTCGATCGCCACCTCTACGAAAAGGGCGCCTGCGTGTTGCATCTGTTGCGGCGCGAGCTGGGTGATGTGGCGTTTTGGGGTGGCGTTTCGACGTATCTGAAACGTCACGCGAACGGTCTCGTCGAGACACGGGACTTGATGCGCGCGCTCGAAGAATCGAGTGGCAAGAGTTTGGAACGTTTCTTCGAGCAGTGGGTATATCGCGCGGGGCATCCCGATCTCGAGGTGAAGGTCGATCACAGTGACGAACTGCTGACGTTATCGGTTCGACAAACGCACGTCCCACAACATGCGGCAACGAAAGACGACGCCCACGCGGGGTTGCCTTTCGCGCTCGAAATCGACTTGGATTTGGTGTTCAGCGACGGCACGACCAAGCGTGAAACGCGTCGAATCGATCAAGCATCGGCCACGTTCTCGATTCGCGTACCGAGTCGCCCGAAGTTTGTCGTGGTTGATCCGTTGCTGCGAATCCTTGGCGATGTGAAAGTCGAATGTCCGCGCGACATGTTGCACGCGCAGCTTGCGGGCGCGTCGACTGCGCGAGGGCGTCTGCTTGCGGCGAGTTTGCTGGGCAAGTTCGATGATCCGGCGACGGCGCGGGTGCTTTCCGAATCGCTCGCGAACGACAACGAATTCTGGGCCGTACGTGCCGAAGTCGCAGGGACGCTTGGCAAAATCCACAGCGACGAAGCGCTCGACGTGCTCGTGAAATACGTGCAGACGAAACACGCAAAGGTTCGTCGTGCTGTTGTGGCTGCGCTGGGGCAGTTCCGCTGCACCAAAGCAGCCGATGCGCTCAAGCCGTTGGCGCTGAAGGACGCGAGTTACCTCGTGGAAGCCGAAGCGGCGCGTGCGCTGGGACAAACTCGGCAACCCGCGGCATTCGATACGTTGATCGACGTTCTCGATCGTCCTTCGTGGTCGGACATCGTACGAGCAGGAGCGATCGATGGTCTTGCAGCGTTACGCGACGAACGCGCGCAGCCGCATATCTTGGCGCGAACACGTTACGGTATTCCAAACCGTGGGCGTCGAGCGGCGATTCTTGCGCTGCCCAAGTTGTCGTCGGATCGTAAGGTTCGAGAAGCGCTCGAAGAGTTGCTCGATCAAGCCGATCCGTATTTGAAGGTCGATGTCGTTCGCGCGCTTTTCGAGCTTGGAGACGTGAAGTCCCGCGGGGCGTTGACCAAGCAGCTCGAACGCGAACTCGATGGACGTGTACGTCGGCGTATTCGCGAAGTGCTTCGTGACTTGGGTGCTGTGGGCAAGAAGGAAACCGAGCGTTTGCGCGAGGAACTCGATGCGTTGCGCGGCGATCACGCTTCGATGAAAGCGCGTCTTGGCAAACTCGAAGAACTGATCGGTACCAAGAAAAACGCTGCGGATTCGAACGAAGCGGCACCGGCACCCGTGCAAGACAAACCCGAGTCGGACGACAGGTCGAAGAAGGCCAAGAAGAAAGATGTACGATCTTCGCGGTAAAACGGCGCTCGTCACGGGCGCTTCGGCAGGCATTGGTCGCGAGATCGCGCGGGTGCTCGCGCGAGATGTGGCGACGCTCATTGTCGTGGCTCGGCGGCGTGAGCGTCTCGACGAACTCGCGACGGAATTGAAGGCGAAGCGAGCGGGTCTGCGGGTCATCGTGGAACCGGTTGACTTGTTGGATCGTGTGGCCACAGGTGTTTTGCTCGACGAACTCGAGAAACGTGGTGAACAGATCGACGTGCTCGTGAACAACGCGGGTTTTGGTGATTACGGCCTGCTGCACGAACGCGAGTGGTCCAAGCTGGAACGAATGCTCGAGCTGAACGTCGTGAGTTTGACGTTTCTGTTGTCGCGTCTCGTGCCGCGTATGGTGGCGCGAGGCACCGGTGCGGTGCTCAACGTCGGGTCGATCGCGGGCATCGTCACGTCTCCATCGATGGGCGTGTATTCGGCCACGAAGGCGTACGTGAACTACTTGAGCGAAACGATGACCGCGGAACTCACCGGCACGGGCGTGACGATGACCGTGGTTTGTCCCGGGCCTATCGCGACGGAATTTCAGGAAGTTGCATCGGCGAACGAAGATATTGCGCGGCCACCGATGCCACCCGTGATGTTCATTGATGCGGTGAAGTGTGCCGAGGATGCCGTGGGGGCGATGGTGAAAGGGCGCGCACGAGTCATTCCGGGTTTCGTCCCGCGCGTCCTTGCCACGGTGAGCGACGTCTTGCCGCGGGCGTTCATGCGACCGATCTTCGCGGACATCGTGAAGAAGTTACGCCCGTCGCGTTAGCCCCTTGCTCTGAAAGCCGGGCACGTTCTCGCTTACGCTCGAACGGCCCTAGTCAGTGCATTCGTCGGGCTCGCTTCGCGACCCGACTCTTGCACTGACTAGGGCCGTTCGAGCGTAAGCGAGAACGTGCCCGGCTTTCAGAGCAAGGGGCTAACGCGACGGGCGTAACTTCTTCACGATGTCCGCGAAGATCGGTCGCATGA